>DATJGA010000283.1:0-2069 GCA_035495395.1 Mycobacteriales bacterium
GGCGAGCGGTGGCGGCATCTGCACCGTGTCCACCCGCCGGTGCGCCACGCGCTCCTGCACCACGACGGTGCCGGCCGCGAGGTCCCCGAGGCGCTTGGCGCGCTCGTTGAGCAGCGCCGTGATGAGCCCCGCCGACCCCCAGGTGAAGCCCGGCTTCTCGACGAACAGCCCGAGCAGGCCGCGGGTGATCGCGTGCCGGAAGCCGATCGGACCGCCGTCGTCGCGGACGACCCGCAGGCCGAGCGCGAGCTTGCCGAGGGTGCGCCCGCCAGCCAGCGTCTCCATCGCGACCGGGTACCCGAGGAGCACGCCGAGCAGCAGGACGATCGTCGCGCCGGCCGTCGCCGCCCCCGAGCTCGAGGAGACCACCGCGCCGAGCGGGACGAGCAGCAGCGCGAGCGCGGCGCCCTCGACCGCGACGTCGATGAGCGACGCCAGGACCCGTGACGGCACGCCCGCCAGCCGCAGGTCGAGGACGACCGCCTCACCCGTCACCAGCTGCGTCAACCGCGCCTCCCGCCGTCGCCGCCTAGTCTGCCGTGTCGTGGACCTCGACGCGTACCTCGCCGCGCACCGCGGCGAGTGGGCGCGCTTCGAGCAGCTGCTGAAGCGGAACCCCAGGGAGCTGTCCGGGGCCGAGGTCGACGAGCTGGTGACGCTGTACCGCCGTACGGCGACGCACCTGTCGGTGGTGCAGAGCGCGAGCCCCGACCCGGTGCTGGTCGGCCGGCTGTCGTCGCTCGTCGCGCAGGGGCGCAGCCGGGTCACCGGCACCCGCCAGGCGGCGTGGCGCGACGTGGCGCGCTTCCTGCGCGTGGACTTCCCGGCGGTCGTCTACCGCTGCCGCTGGTGGTGGCTCGCCTCGGCCGCCGGCTTCCTCGTCGTCGCGCTGGCGTGGGGCGCCTACATCGCGACCCACCCGGCCGCGGAGGCCGCGCTCGTCCCGCCGGAGCACGTGCAGCAGCTCGTGCAGCACGACTTCGCCGACTACTACAAGCAGGCGCCGGCTCAGGACTTCGCCTTCAAGGTCTTCACCAACAACGCGTTCATCGCGGCCGGTGAGGTGGCGACCGGGATCCTGCTGCTCCCGGTGCTCTACCTGCTCTACTCCAACGCCCTCAACGTCGGCATCGTCGGCGGCGTGATGGCCGCGCACGACCGCACCGGGCTGTTCTTCGGGCTGATCCTGCCGCACGGGCTGCTGGAGCTGACGACCGTCTTCGTCGCCGCCGGCCTGGGCCTCAAGCTCGGCTGGACCGTCGTCGACCCCGGTCGCAGACCGCGGGCGCAGGCGCTCGCCGAGGAGGGCCGGGCGCTGCTCGTCGGCGCCGCCGGCCTGGCCCTCATGCTGCTCGTCAGCGGCGTCATCGAGGCCTTCGTGACGCCCAGCCCGCTGCCGACCTGGGCCCGCATCGGCATCGGGGTGCTCGCCGAGTCGGCGTTCCTCGCCGTCGTGTTCGTCCTCGGTCGGCGCGCCGCGACGGCCGGGGTCACCGGCGACCTCGACGACAGCGGCGACACGCTGCCGTACTCGGGTTAGAGCCGCCCCGCGCTCTTGAGCGCCAGGTAGGCGTCCGCGACGGCGGGGGCGAACGCCGTCAGCGGGGCATCCACCACCTCGACGCCGTGCCGGCGGAGCTCCGCGGCGACCTGCGCGCGCTCGGTGCGGGCCCGCTCGGCCGCGGCTGCGCCGTACACCTCGGCGACGTCGCCGCGGCCGCGGGCGAGCTCCTCGAGCCGGGGGTCGGCGACAGAGGCGAGCAGCACGGTGTGCCGCGACACCAGGCTGCCGAGGTGCGGCAGCAGCCCCACGCGCAGCGCGGTCGCGTCGAGGGTCGTGAAGAGCACGACGAGCGAGCGCCGGCGGCTGTGCCGCAGCACCTCGGTGACCAGCCGCCGCCCGTCGGTCTCCACCAGCGCCGGCTCGAGGGTCGCCGTCGCGTCGGTGATGCGGGCCAGCACGTCGGTGCGGTGGGCGCCCTCGACGGTCGCGCGGACCGTTCGGTCGACGGCGAGCAGGTCGACCCGGTCGCCGGCGCGGGAGGCGAGCGCGGCGAGCAGCAGCGTCG
>DATJGA010000284.1:0-18847 GCA_035495395.1 Mycobacteriales bacterium
ACGTACGCGTCGATCATCTCGACGATCCAGGACCGCGGGTACGTCTGGAAGAAGGGCTCCGCGCTCGTCCCGACGTGGCTCGCGTTCGCCGTGATCGGCCTGCTGGAGCAGCACTTCGCGCGGCTCGTCGACTACGGCTTCACCGCGTCGATGGAGGACGACCTCGACCAGATCGCCGGCGGCGAGCGCGACAGCGTGGGCTGGCTGACGAACTTCTACTTCGGCAGCGACCAGGGCAAGGAGGGCGGCCTCGCGCGCCAGGGCGGGCTGAAGAAGCTCGTCACGGAGCGGCTCGAGGACATCGACGCCCGGGCGATCAACTCGCTGCCGATCGGCACCACCGACGACGGCACGCCGGTCGTCGTACGGGTCGGTCGGTACGGGCCGTACGTCGAGATCGGCGAGAAGAAGGCCTCGCTGCCCGAGGACCTCGCCCCTGACGAGCTCACCGTCGAGCGGGCGATCGAGCTCGCGGACGCGCCCTCGGGCGACCGCGTGCTGGGGGAGCACCCGGAGAGCGGGCTGCCGGTCGCGGTGCGCAACGGGCGCTTCGGGCCGTACGTCACGGTGGTGCTCCCGGAGGGCGCCAAGGACAAGCCCCCGGCGGCCTCGGTCTTCAAGACGATGGACCCGGCGACGCTCGAGCTCGACGACGCGCTCAAGCTGCTCTCGCTGCCGCGGGTGCTCGGCGAGCTCGACGGCGAGCCGGTCACCGCGCAGAACGGCCGCTACGGGCCCTACATCAGCAAGGGCAAGGACTCCCGCTCCCTGGCGAGCGAGGAGCAGCTCTTCACCGTCACGCTCGAGGACGCCGTCGCCCTGCTCGCCCAGCCGAAGCTGCGCGGCCGGGCCGCGGCCGCCCCGCCGCTCAAGGAGCTCGGCGCGGACCCGGTCAGCGGCAAGCCGATGGTGGTCAAGGAGGGCCGGTTCGGGCCGTATGTCACCGACGGCGAGACGAACGCCAGCCTGCGCAAGGACGACGAGATCGAGTCCCTGACGGACGAGCGGGCCGCCGAGCTGCTCGCGGACCGCCGCGCCCGCGGCCCGGTGAAGAAGAAGGCGGCCCCCCGCAAGGCGGCGAAGAAGGCCCCGGCGAAGAAGGCTGCCAAGAAGCCGGCCAACACGTCCTGAGCCCGCGCAATAGGCTCCGGTCATGCAGTCCCTGAGCTGGCCGGGGGCGCTCGCCTACCGGGGGTTCCGGAGGCTCGCGCTCGCGCTCGTGCTGTCCAGCTTCGGCGACTGGCTCGCCTTCCTCGCCACGACCGCGCTCGCCAGCCAGCTGGTGGACAGCTTCGGGGCGAAGAGCTTCGCGGTCGGCGGCGTGCTGGCCTTCCGGCTGCTGCCCTCGGTGCTGCTCGCGCCGTTCGTCGGCGTCGTCGCCGACCGCCTCGACCGGCGCGGGACGATGGTCGTCAGCGACCTGCTGCGCTTCGCGCTGTTCCTGTCCATCCCGCTGGTGAACTCCCTCACCTGGCTGCTCATCGCCACCGCCCTCGTCGAGGTGCTGAGCCTGGTGTGGATCCCGGCGAAGGAGGCCTCGGTCCCGCACCTCGCCAAGGACCGGCTCGAGTCGGCGAACCAGATCTCGCTGTTCGCGACGTACGGCACCGCCCCGGTGGCCGCGCTGCTGTTCGGTGTCCTCGGTGTGCTGTCCATCAAGACGGGCCAGTCCGCCGCCCACCTGGCGCTCTACGTCAACGCGGGGACCTTCGCGTTCGCGGCCGTCCAGGTGTTCCGCATCCGCGAGATCCCCAGCCGGGCGCAGTCGGCCGTACCCGGTGAGGCTCCGCCGACGGTCGTCACGAGCATCCGTGAGGGGCTGCGCTTCGCGCACACCAGCCCGCTCGTGCGCGGTCTGCTCGTCGGCATGCTCGGCGCGCTGGCCGCCACGGGCGCGGTCGTCGGCAACGGCAAGCTCTTCACCGAGACGATCCTGGACGGCGGCGAGGCGGCGTTCGCCCTCCTCTTCGGGTCGGTGTTCGTCGGCATCGCCCTCGGTGTCGCCCTCGGGCCACGGGCGCTGCGCGGCATGTCACGCCGCCGGGCCTTCGGGCCGGCCATCACCGGCGCCGGCCTGTCCCTGTGCTTCATGTCCGTCGTACCCGTGCTGGCGCTCGTCGTGTTCTCCGTGCTGATGCTGGGCTTCTTCGCCGGCATCGCCTACGTGCTCGGCCTCACGCTGCTCGGCGGCGAGGTCGAGGACAGCGTGCGCGGCCGCACCTTCGGGCTCGTGAACTCGCTCATGCGGATCACCCTGCTCGCCTCGGTGGCCGCGGCCCCGGCCGTCGCCGGTGCGATCGGCGTGCACCAGTACGGCGACCTCGACGTCAACGGGGTGTCGGTGACCCTGCTCGTCGGCGGGATGCTCGCCATCGCGGTGGGCGTCATGGCCTACCGCACGATGAACGACCTGCCGGGCGTGCCGTTGCGGCAGGACCTCGTCGGGCTGATCAGCCGCCGGGTCAAGGGCGAGCCGGCGCACCCCGGGCTGTTCGTCGTCTTCGAGGGTGGCGAGGGCGCGGGCAAGAGCACCCAGGTGCAGCGGCTGGCCGAGGTGCTGCGCGCCGAGGGGTACGACGTGGTCGTCACGCGCGAGCCGGGGGCGACGCCGGTCGGCGAGCGGATCCGGTCGCTGCTGCTCGACCCGACGACGGTGCTGTCCCCCCGCGCCGAGGCGCTCCTGTACGCCGCCGACCGGGCGCACCACGTCGCGGAGGTCATCCGCCCCGCCCTCGCCCGCGGCGCGGTCGTCCTCAGCGACAGGTACGTCGACAGCTCGCTCGCGTACCAGGGCGCCGGTCGGGCGCTGGACACCGAGGACGTCGCGGAGCTGTCGCAGTGGGCCACCGACGGCCTGCGGCCGGCGCTCACCGTGCTGCTCGACGTCGACCCCTCGGTCGGGCTCGCCCGGGCCACCGGTGCCCCGGACCGCATCGAGCAGGAGTCGCTCGGGTTCCACCGGGCGGTGCGGCAGGGGTTCCTCGACCTCGCGCTGGCCGAGCCGTTCCGGTACCTCGTGCTGGCGGCCGACGGCGAGCCGGCGGAGATCCACCGCGCCGTCCTCGACCGGGTGACACCGCTGCTGCCCGAGCGCGCGCTCGTGGCGACGCCGTGAGCGTGTTCGACGCCCTCGTCGGGCAGGGGGCCGTCGTCGCGCAGCTCGAGGCCGCGGTCGCCGGTCACGGCATGACCCACGCGTGGCTGTTCACCGGACCCCCCGGCTCAGGGCGGTCGATCGCCGCGCGCGCCTTCGCGGCCGCGCTGCAGTGCGCGGAGCACGGTTGCGGGCACTGCGACAGCTGCCACCAGACCCTCGCCGGCACGCACGCCGACGTGGCGGTGATCGCGCCGGAGGGCTTGTCCATCAAGGTGGAGGAGGCCCGCGCGATCGTCATGGCGACCTCGCAGCGGCCGACGCACAGCCGGTGGCAGGTCACCCTCATCGAGGACGCCGACCGGCTGACCGACCAGGCGGCGAACGCGCTGCTCAAGGCGATCGAGGAACCGCCCCCGAGCGGCGTCGTGCTGCTCTGCGCCCCCTCGCTGGAGGACGTGCTGCCCACGATCCGGTCCCGCTGCCGGGTCGTGCCGCTCGTGACACCGGCGCCGGCCGCCGTACGGGACCTGCTCGTGTCCGACGGCGTCGACCCGGCGATGGCGGCGTTCGCCGCGCACGCGGCCCAGGGCCACATCGGCCGCGCCCGGTGGCTCGCCACCGACGAGGCGACCCGCCGGGAGCGCAGCGAGGTGCTCGCGCTGCCCGGTGCCCTGCACTCGGTCGGCTCGGCCCTGCACGCGGCCAAGAACCTCCTCGACGCGGCGAAGGCGGAGGCCGAGCAGCTCGTCGTCGCGCGGGACCAGCCGGAGCGCGAGGCGCTGGCCACCGCGCTCGGTGCCGGGGCGACGGGCAAGGGCTACACCGGCGGCGCCCCGCGCGGCGGCGCCGGTGCCCTGAAGGAGCTGGAGAAGCAGCAGAAGTCCCGGGCCACGAGGACGCAGCGGGACGCGCTCGACCGCGCCCTCGTCGACCTCGCCGCGTTCTACCGGGACGTGCTGGCACTGCAGGTCGGCAGCACGATCGCACCCGTGCACGCCGACCTCACGCACCAGGCCGAGCACCTGGCGCGGTCGTCCACGGCGGAGGACACGCTGCGCCGGATCGACGCCGTGCTGGCCTGCCGGACGGCGATCGACGCCAACGTCAACGCCCAGCTGGCCGTCGACGCGATGGCACTGAGCCTGCGGTAGGCCTCCGCTAGAGTTGTCGCCGCACCACCGCCGCCTTAGCTCAGTCGGCAGAGCGAATCACTCGTAATGATTAGGTCGTCGGTTCGATTCCGACAGGCGGCTCTGTTTGCTCGCGTTCCCAGGGAGTAGTCCGTGTCCGTCAGCCCCGCCGCCGCGGAGGCTGCTCGGCGACGGACGTTCGCGGTGATCAGCCACCCCGATGCCGGCAAGTCCACGCTCACCGAGGCGCTGGCGCTGCACGCACGGGTCATCCAGGAGGCCGGCCACATCCACGGCAAGGCCGGCCGCAAGTCGACCGTCTCCGACTGGATGGACATCGAGAAGGCCCGCGGCATCTCGATCTCCAGCGCCGCCCTGCAGTTCGAGTACGGCGGCGACGTGGTCAACCTGCTCGACACCCCGGGGCACGCGGACTTCAGCGAGGACACCTACCGCGTGCTCGCCGCGGTCGACTCCGCGGTCATGCTCATCGACGCCGCCAAGGGCATGGAGCCGCAGACCCTCAAGCTGTTCGAGGTCTGCCGGCACCGCCGGATCCCGGTGCTCACCGTCGTCAACAAGTGGGACCGCCCGGGCAAGGAGGCCCTGGCGCTCATGGACGAGATCGCCCTGAAGACCGGGCTCAAGCCCACCCCGCTCACCTGGCCCGTCGGCATCGCCGGCGACTTCCACGGCGTGCTGGACCGCCGTACCGGGGACATGTGGCAGTTCACGCGGACGGCGGGCGGCGCGACCCTCGCGGCGGAGGACGAGCTCTCGCCCGACGAGGCGGCGGCCCGGTACGGCGCGGACTGGACCACCGCGGTGGAGGAGTCCGACCTGCTCGCCATGGACGAGGCGGACCACGACCAGGAGGGGTACCTCGACCACCGCACGACGCCGGTGCTCTTCGCGGCGGCGGTGCTCAACTTCGGGGTGCGCCAGCTGCTCGACACGCTCGTGGAGCTCGCGCCCGCGCCGTTCGCCCGGGAGACCGACGACGGCGGCGCCCGCCCCGTGGACGCGCCGTTCAGCGGCTTCGTCTTCAAGGTGCAGGCCGGGATGGACAGCGCGCACCGCGACCGGCTCGCGTACGTGCGCGTGTGCTCGGGCGTGTTCGAGCGCGGGATGGTCGTCACGCACGCAGGGACGAAGAAGCCCTTTGCGACGAAGTACGCGCAGCAGGTCTTCGGTCGTGAGCGGGAGACCGTCGATGTGGCTTACCCGGGAGATGTCGTAGGCCTGGTGAACGCGAGCTCATTGCGGGTAGGGGACTCCTTGTACGTCGAGACCCCGGTGGCCTTCCCGCCGATCCCGTCGTTCGCGCCGGAGCACTTCGCAGTGGCCCGCGCCGTGGACAGCGGCCGGTTCAAGCAGTTCCGCCGGGGGATCGAGCAGCTCGAGCAGGAAGGGGTCGTGCAGGTGCTCCGCTCGGACCTCCGTGGTGACCAGGCTCCGGTGCTGGCTGCCGTCGGACCGATGCAGTTCGAGGTGGCGCAGCACCGCATGAAGGGCGAGATGGGGGCCGAGATCACGCTCGACCGGCTGCCGTACTCGCTGGCCCGCCGTACCTCGCGGGAGTGTGCACCCGAGCTCGACCGGCAGAGCGGCGTGGAGGTGCTCGCCCGGTCCGACGGCGAGCTGCTCGCGCTGTTCGCCGACACCTGGCGCCTGGGCCGGACCCAGCGCGACTTCCCGGACGCGGTCCTCGAGCCGCTCGTCGCCGCGACCGAGTGACGGCCCTCCCGGTCGGGGGGGAGAAGCAGAGGGGGAGCACGCGGTCCGCGCCGCTGGACGGCATCCGCGCGCTCGCGGTGGTCGCGGTCGTCGCGTTCCACGCGCACTACCCCTGGGCCGTCGGTGGCTACGTCGGCGTCGACGTGTTCTTCGTGCTGTCCGGCTACCTCATCACCGGCGTCCTGCTGTCGACCCACCGGTCGTGGTGGGGCTACCGGCAGTTCCTGGTACGGCGGGCGGTGCGCCTCGTGCCCGCGCTCGTCGTGGCGACGTGCGGGGCGGCGACCGTGGCGGTGCTCACCGAGGTGCCGGCGCCGGTCGGCCGCTGCTCGGCGGTGTCCCTCGGGTACGTGATGAACCTGCCGTTCGCCGAGTCCCTCGACTGCACGGCGCTGTGGCACATCACCTGGTCGCTCGCGGCGGAGCAGCAGTTCTACGTCGTGTGGCCGCTGGTGCTCGCCGCCCTCGCGCTCCTGCTGCGGCGGGCGCGGAGCGGCCGCGGTGGCCGGGGTCGCGGGCTCGCCCTGGCAGCAGGCTTCTGCGCCCTCGCGTACGGCGCCGGCGCGCTGTGGCAGCTGGCCCTGCGGTCGGCCGGCGAGGACACGGCGCGGGTGGACTTCAGCCCGGACGGCCGGAGCCTGGTGCTGCTCGTCGGCTGCGGGCTCGCCTTGCTCGTCGCCGCGCGGCGCGCCCGGCGCCGGCCGCGGACGCTGCGGCGCGCGGACGGCGTCGCGGTGCTGTCGCTGCTCGCCCTCGGGTGGTGCATCACCACCGGCGACCTCACGGCCGCGCCGTGGGGGCTCGTCCCGCTCCTGGTCAGCGGCGTGGCCACCGCCGGCCTGATCTGGGCCCTGGTGCACGCCCCCGCCACGTCGCGGGTGGCGCGGGCGCTCGGCGCCGGCCCGGTCGCCTGGCTGGGCCGCGTCTCGTACAGCCTGTACCTCTGGCACGAGATCGCGTACCGGCTCGTCGAGCAGGTCGGCCCGCGTGGCAGCCTCTCGGCCGAGCTGCTGCGCTTCCCCCTCGCGCTGAGCCTGGCCGCCGCGAGCTACTACGGCGTGGAGCTGCCGGCCCAGCGGTGGTGGCAGCGCCGTACCGAGGAGCCCGAACCGGCGGTCGAGCGCGAGCGCGTCAGCGCTTGAGCCGACGGCGCAGGTGCTTGGCGCTTGCCCAGCTCGCGTAGCCCGCTCCGGCCGCGGTGACGGCGCCGGCGAGCAGCAGCGCGGCCGAGTACGCCGGGCGCGCCCCGCTGATCGCGCCGCGCAGCGGGCCGGCTCCCCGGGGCGCGGTGCCCGACTGGTCGAGCAGCCGCTCGAGCAGCCCGTCCGGTGGGCCGTCGACGGGGGCGGCGAGCGAGGCGAGCCCGTCGGTCACCGTGCGCTGGCGGGAGAACTCCGCCTGGCACGGCCCGCAGCGGCGCAGGTGCACGGCGACCAGTGACCGCCGTACCTGCCCGAGGGTGTTCGCGCAGTAGGCCGGCAGCAGCGCGCGGACCTCCGCGTGCACGCGCTCCCCTTGCTTGCCGCTCATCCCACCAGCTCCCTCAGCCGGGTGTGCGCCCGGTGCAGCCGGACCTTCACCGCTCCCTCGCTGACCCCGAGGATCTCCGCAGTCTCCTTGGTGGACAGGCCTTGCACGTCGCGCAGCACCACGACCTCGCGGGCGTCCTCGGGCAGCTCGGCCAGCGCTTTCGCCGTACGGCGGGCGAGGTCGGCGTCCGCGACCCGGTCCTCGGGGGAGGTGTCGCCCGAGGCGATGTCCTCGAAGGTCGCATCCAGCAATCCTGCGCTCTGCCCCCGCGCGCGCACATCACCCCTGCGGCGGAGCATCGTCATGCAGACGTTGGTGGTGACCCGGTGCAGCCAGGTGCCGAAGGCCGACTCGCCGCGGAAGGCGAGCACCGAGCGCACCACGCGCAGGTACACCTCCTGCGTCGCGTCGGCGGCGTCGGCGGGGTCGCCGAGCAGCCGGCGGCACAGCGCGTAGACGTCGGTGTACGTGCCCCGGATGAGCTCGTCCATCGCCCCCGGCTCGCCGCGCTGCACCGCGCGTACCAGGGCCGGTTCGACGTCCACGAGGAACATCCTGTAACCAAACGGCGTCGGGCGAGTCCAACGACACGAGCGGGGCAGATCGCACCGCCGACTACACCACCAGGAGTGGTGACATGTACGCCTTCGTCGTCTTCCTCGGCCTCGCCCTCGGTCTCACGGTCGTCATGCAGGTCATCGACGAGCTGCTCCCGATCAAGACCCCGACCGCCCTGTCCCGCACGATCGCCGTCGTGCTCGCCTGCGGCTTCGCCTGGGCGCTCGACTACAACGTGTTCTCCGCGTTCGGCCAGGGCTTCCGCTCCGAGTGGATGAACCCGGTCATGACCGGTCTCGCCCTCGTCGGCGGCGGCGAGTTCGTCCGCTCGCTGGTGCAGGCGATCAGCCACCGCGCCGGTGAGGCCCCGGTCGAGATCGCCCCGCTGCGCCGCGCCGCGTAGCACCCCCCACGCAAGCCCGAAGGCCGGTCCCCGCTTCCTCGGGGGGCCGGCCTTCGTCGTGCGGTGAGGTCAGTGCTTGGCGTCGGGGTTGCCCGAGTGGTCGATCGCGTGCGGGTTCTCGGCGAACCGCTTGCGCGAGGCCAGGACCTCGGCTTCCGCTTCCGTGCGCCCCACCCAGGCGGCGCCCTCGACCGACTTGCCGGGCTCGAGGTCCTTGTAGACCTCGAAGAAGTGCTGGATCTCGAGCCGGTCGAACTCCGGCACGTGGAAGATGTCCTGCAGGTGCGACATGCGCGGGTCCCCGACCGGGACGCAGAGCAGCTTCTCGTCGGGGCCGGCCTCGTCCTTCATCCGGAACATGCCGATGGCGCGGCAGCGGATGAGGCACCCGGGGAACGTCGGCTCGTCGACGAGCACCAGCGCGTCGAGCGGGTCGCCGTCGCCGCCGAGGGTCTCCTCGACGAACCCGTAGTCCGACGGGTAGCGCGTCGAGGTGAAGAGCATGCGGTCGAGGCGGATCCGCCCCGTGGCGTGATCGACCTCGTACTTGTTGCGCTGGCCCTTGGGGATCTCGATGGTGACGTCGAACTCCATGCTCCTAGTGTCCCGTACGGCGGGTACGTCCTGCCCTGGCGGGCCGTGTGGCCTGCGTCTCGTGGGAGGAGCACCGGTGCGCAAGGGCCTCCTCGCGGTCGCGGTGGTCCTCGTCCTCGGTGCGGGTGCGGGCACGGCCGTCGTGCTCAGCCGGCCCTCGGCCGACGTCACGCCCACGCCCACCCCCACGCCCAGCGCCACGCCGTACCCGACCCGCACGCCCCTGCTGACGGTGGGCCCGGCCGCTCCCGTCCCGACGCAGGAGGGGCTGCGGGCGGCGCTGGCCGCAGCGCTGCGCGACAAGGGGCTGGGCGCGCGGGTGTCCCTGTCGGTGCGTGACGCGGTCACCGGGCAGGAGCTGCTCGACGTGCTCGGCGACCGCGCCGTGACGCCCGCCTCGACGGCGAAGCTGGCGACCGCCGTGGCGCTGCTCGCGGTGCGCGACCAGGACGACGTGCTCACCACCCGCGTCGTGGCCGGCGCCCGCGGCGAGGTCGTCCTCGTCGGCGGTGGCGACCCGCGGCTCACCCCGGCCGACCTGGCGCGGCTCGCCGCGCAGCTGCGCAAGGCCGGTACGACGGCCACCCGCGTGGTCGTCGACGACACCCTGTTCACCGGGCCGGTGCTGGGACCGGCGTGGAAGCCGTCGTACGTGCAGCACGGCGACGTGGCCCCGGTGCACGCCCTCGAGCTCGACGAGGGCCGCCGGTCCGACCGCGAGGGGGCGCCGCGGGCCGCCGACCCCGCGCTGCTCGCGGGGCACCGCTTCGCGCAGCTCGTCGGCGCCCGCGTCGTCGTGCGCGGCACGGCGCCGCGCGGAGCCCGGGAGCTCGCGCACGTGGACTCGCCGCCGCTGGGGACGCTGGTCGAGACGATGCTCACGAGGAGCGACAACGACCTCGCCGAGGCGCTGGGCCGGCAGGTGGCGCTGGCCGCGCGGCAGCCGGCCACCTTCGCCGGCGTGGCGGCCGGGACCGCCGCGGTGCTGGCCCGGCTCGGCGTGCAGGTCGCGCTGCGCGACGCCAGCGGGCTCTCGCCCCAGGACCGGGTCAGCCCCGCGGCGCTGACCGCGCTGCTCGTCACCGCCGTGAAGGACCCGAGGTTCGGCCCGGTGCTCAGCGGCCTGCCCGTCGGCGGCTTCGACGGGACCCTCGCCGACCGCTTCCGCTCCGGCCCTGGCGGCGGGGTGGTGCGGGCGAAGACCGGCACGCTCGACGGGGTGAGCGCGCTGGCCGGGCTGGTGCGCACCCGGGACGGCCGGCTGCTCGCCTTCGACGTCACCGCTGACGGCGTGCGCCTCGGGGCGACGGCGCGCGCCCAGCGCGCCCTCGACCGGGTCGCGACCGTGCTCGCGTCGTGCGGCTGCCGCTGACCGACGTACGGTGACGGGGATGCCTCTCGTCGACACCGCCCTCGCCGCCTCCGTCGCGTCCCGCCTCGCCCCGCGCGGCCCGCAGCTCTCGCTCACCGAGGCGGCCGACGTCGTGACGATGCTGCGCGACCTCACCGAGCAGGCCGAGCAGCACGTGCGCGACGTCACCGGCCTGCACGGCGTCGTGGGCCCCGCGACGGTCGTCGACCGACCGGGGTGGGCGGCGGCGAACGCCGAGGGCTTCGCCGTGGTGCTGGCCCCCCTGGAGGAGGCGTTCGTGGCCAAGCAGGGCCGGGTCGCCGCCACGGCCACGGCGAAGGTGACGGCGCTGCAGATGGGCGCCCTGCTCGCCTGGCTGTCGGGCAAGGTGCTCGGTCAGTACGAGGCCTTCCAGCCGGAGGGCCAGCAGGGGCGGCTGCTCCTGAACGCCCCGACGATCGTGGAGACCGAGCGCCGGCTGGGCGTCGACCCGCACGACTTCCGGCTCTGGGTGGCGCTGCACGAGGTGACGCACCGCACGCAGTTCACCGCGGTCCCGTGGCTGCACGCGCACGTGCGCTCAGAGGTGGGAGCCCTGCTCGAGGCCACGAAGCTGGACGACCCGGAGGCGCTGCTGGCCCGGGTCAAGGGGCTGCGGGACCTGCCCCGCACCTCGATCGTCGAGGCCTTCCAGACGCCCGAGCAGAAGGTCGTCATGGACCGGGTCACCGCCTTCATGTCGCTGCTCGAGGGGCACGCCGAGCACGTCATGGACGGCGTCGGACCGGCCGTCGTGCCGACCGTCGAGCACATCCGGGCCCGCTTCGAGGCCAAGCGCCGTGACCGGGGCGGTCCCTTCGAGCGCTTCGTGCGCCGGCTGCTCGGGCTGGACCTGAAGGCCAAGCAGTACGCCGAGGGCTCCCGCTTCGTCGCCGCCGCGGTCGCCGCGGTCGGGATGGACGGCTTCAACCGGGTCTGGGAGTCGGCCGAGACGCTGCCCACGCTCGTCGAGCTGCGCGACCCGCCCGCCTGGGTGGCCCGGGTCCCCGGCCGGGCGGCCTGACCCGGTGACCAGGCGGTCGTGACCGGCCCGCCGGCGGCCACCGCCGCGTGCCGCCTCGCCGTACGGCGGGTGCTGGCCGACCACGACGGGCCGGTGCTGGCGGCGGTCAGCGGGGGTGCCGACTCGCTGGCCCTCGCGGCCGCGCTGGCCTTCGTCCGCCCCGGCTCGGGCGCGCTCGTCGTCGACCACGCCCTGCAGGCGGGCTCCGCGGAGGTGGCGGCCCGGGCCGCCGAGCAGTGCACCGCCCTCGGCCTGGCCGCCCAGGTCCTCACCCCCGCCGATCATGGGGAAGCGGTCCGCTCCCCACGCGTGGCAGGTGGACCACAGCTCCATGATCGGCGGGAGGGCGGTGGGCCGGAGGCGGCGGCGCGGGAGCTGCGGTACGCGCTCCTCGAGGCGGCGGCCGGCGACGCGGTGGTGCTGCTGGGCCACACCCGGGACGACCAGGCGGAGAGCGTGCTGCTCGGGCTGGTCCGCGGCTCGGGTGCGCGGGCGCTGTCCGGGATGGCCCCCGTGCGGGGGCGGTACCGGCGGCCCTTCCTCGACCTGCCGCGGGCGCTGGTGCGGAAGGCCTGCGCGGAGGCCGGGCTGGTGCCGCACGAGGACCCGCACAACGAGGACCCGTCGTACACGCGGGTGCGGGCCCGACGGGTGCTGGCCGAGCTCGACGTGACCGACGGGCTGGCCCGCTCGGCGGCGCTGCTGCGCGAGGACGCGGACGCGCTCGACGCCCTCGTCGAGCCGACCGACGACGTCGCGGCGCTCGCCGCGATGCTCCCCGCGCTGCGGGCCCGGGCGCTCAAGCGCTGGGCGGAGGAGCGGTGCGGCCGGTCCGTCACCGGCGCCCACGTGCAGGCGCTGCGGGCGCTGGTGGAGGACTGGCACGGCCAGGGCCCCGTCGCGCTGCCCGGCGGCGGCCGCGTCAGCCGCGCCGCCGGACGGCTAGCCTTCACCCCGTGACGGACGCGCACGCCGAGATCGCCGAGGTCCTCTTCTCCGAGCAGGAGATCCAGGACAAGATCGCAGAGCTCGCGAAGTCCATCGACGAGGACTACCGCGGCAAGGAGCTGCTGCTCGTCGGCGTGCTCAAGGGCGCGGTCATGGTGATGGCCGACCTGGCCCGCGCGCTCGAGACGCCCGTGTCGATGGAGTTCATGGCCGTCTCCAGCTACGGCAGCAGCACCAGCTCGAGCGGTGTCGTGCGGATCCTCAAGGACCTCGACCGCGAGATCGAGGGCCGGCACGTGCTCGTCGTCGAGGACATCATCGACTCCGGCCTCACGCTGAACTGGCTGCTGCGCAACATGCGCTCCCGCAACCCGGCGAGCGTCGAGGTCTGCGCCCTGCTCCGCAAGCCGGAGGCCGCCAAGGTCGACGTCCAGGTGAAGTACGTCGGCTTCGACATCCCGTCGGAGTTCGTCGTCGGGTACGGCCTCGACTACGCCGAGCGGTACCGCGACCTGCCGTTCGTGGGCCTGCTCAAGCCCGAGGTGTACGCCGGGTAGCCGGGCCTCCGGACGGGCACCCTCGAAGGAGCAGCGGAACACCGCCGTGCGCGTGCCCGTTGTACCGTCGGTGACCTCACACACGTCAGGAGGGACGGGGCGGACCGCCCCGCGTACATGAACCTCAAGCGCTACGCCCGCGGGCCTGCCCTCTACATCGTCCTCGCCCTGGTCCTGCTCGTCGCCGTCACGAGCGGCCTCAAGGGCAACGGCGGCTACAAGAAGTCCGACACCGCGACCGTGCTGTCCGCGATCGAGAACGGCGACGTCGTCGACTCGGCCAAGTCGAACAAGCTGCTCGACAAGGAGCAGCAGGTCAAGGTCGAGCTCAAGAGCGGCAAGAAGCTCGAGGCGTCCTTCCTCGTCGACCAGGGGCGTGACTTCGCCGCCGCCTTCGACAAGGCCGACGTGAAGTACGACGTCACCGTCAGCCACCAGAACCTGCTCGTCAGCCTGCTGTTCTCGTTCCTGCCCTTCCTCATCATCCTGGGCCTGCTGTTCTTCTTCATGAACCAGATGCAGGGCGGCGGCTCCCGCGTCATGCAGTTCGGCAAGAGCCGGGCGAAGCTGGTCAGCAAGGACACCCCGAAGACGACGTTCGCGGACGTCGCCGGGGTCGACGAGGCCATCGAGGAGCTCGAGGAGATCAAGGAGTTCCTCGAGAGCCCGGGCAAGTTCCAGGCCATCGGCGCCAAGATCCCCAAGGGCGTGCTGCTCTACGGCCCGCCCGGCACCGGCAAGACGCTGCTCGCGCGCGCCGTGGCCGGCGAGGCCGGGGTGCCGTTCTACTCGATCTCCGGCTCGGACTTCGTCGAGATGTTCGTCGGCGTCGGCGCCAGCCGCGTCCGCGACCTGTTCGAGCAGGCGAAGGCGAACGCCCCGGCGATCATCTTCGTCGACGAGATCGACGCCGTCGGCCGGCACCGCGGCGCGGGCCTCGGTGGCGGGCACGACGAGCGCGAGCAGACGCTCAACCAGATGCTCGTCGAGATGGACGGCTTCGACGTCAAGGGCGGCGTCATCATGATCGCCGCCACGAACCGGCCGGACATCCTCGACCCGGCGCTGCTGCGCCCGGGCCGGTTCGACCGCCAGATCGCCGTCTCGCCCCCCGACATGAAGGGGCGCCTCGACATCCTCAACGTGCACGCGAAGGGCAAGCCCATCGCGTCCGAGGTGGACCTCGGTGTCATCGCCCGCCGTACCCCGGGGTTCACGGGCGCCGACCTGGCGAACGTCGTGAACGAGGCCGCGCTGCTCACCGCCCGCCAGGGCGGCAAGCAGATCACGCTGCCCGTGCTCGAGGAGTCGATCGACCGCGTCATCGCCGGGCCGCAGCGGCGCTCGCGGCTGATGAGCGACAAGGAGAAGAAGGTCACGGCCTACCACGAGGCCGGCCACGCCCTCGTCGCGTACGCGCTGCCGAACACCGACCCGGTGCACAAGGTGACGATCCTGCCCAGGGGCCGGGCGCTCGGCTACACGATGGTGCTGCCGGAGTCGGACAAGTACTCCCAGACGCGCGCCGAGCTGCTCGACCAGCTCGCGTACGCCATGGGTGGCCGCGCCGCGGAGGAGCTCGTCTTCCACGACCCGACGACGGGCGCCTCGAACGACATCGAGAAGGCCACCGCGACGGCGCGCGCCATGGTCACCCAGTTCGGCATGAGCGAGAAGCTCGGCGCGGTGAAGTTCGGCCAGGAGTCGGGCGAGGTCTTCCTCGGGCGCGACATGGGCCACCAGCGCGACTACTCCGAGGAGGTCGCCGCCCAGGTCGACTCCGAGGTGCGCACCCTCGTCGAGACCGCGCACCACGAGGCCTGGGAGATCCTCGTCGAGTACCGCGACGTGCTCGACGAGATGGTGCTCCAGCTGCTCGAGAAGGAGACGCTCGGCAAGGACGAGGTCGCCACGATCTTCGCCCCGGTCAAGAAGCGCCCGCAGCGCCAGCACCCCACCGGCAACGGCAAGCGCCCGCCGTCGGACAAGCCGCCCGTGCTCACCCCGGCGGAGCTGGCGACGCTCAGCCCCGACGAGCTCGACCGGCTCGCGCGCAGCCGTCGCAAGGCCGCCTCGCCGCGCCGCCCCGCGACCGTGCGGCGCGAGGCGCAGCCCCCCGCTCCGCGCCGCTCGCCCCGCCGGCGCCCCGGCGCGGACCCGGCCAGCTGACGCTCCTCCCGGCGCTGGGGCGGACCCTCGTCATGGGCGTCCTCAACGTCACCCCGGACAGCTTCAGCGACGGGGGCGACCACGCCACCGTCGACGCCGCCATCGCGTACGGCGTGCAGCTGGCCGCGGACGGGGCCGACCTCGTCGACGTCGGGGGCGAGTCCACCCGACCGGGAGCGCACCGGGTTCCCGAGCAGGTGGAGCACGACCGCGTCGTCCCCGTCGTGGCCGCCCTCGCGCAGGAGGGGGTCCGCTGCTCGGTGGACACCACCCGCCCGGGCGTCGCCGCCGCCGCGGTGGCAGCGGGCGCGGTGCTCGTGAACGACGTCAGCGGCGGCCTCGCCGACCCGACGATGCTCGACCGCGTGGCGGACCTCGGCGTGCCGTTCGTCGCCATGCACTGGCGCGGGCACAGCGACACGATGCAGGACCGGGCGGTGTACGGCGACGTCGTCCGCGAGGTCTGCGCGGAGCTCGAGGAGCGGCTCGAGGCCTGCACGAAGGCGGGCATCGGCCAGGTGCTCGTCGACCCCGGGCTCGGCTTCGCCAAGCAGGCCGAGCACAACTGGGCGCTGCTGCAGGCGCTCCCGCAGCTGCAGGCCCTGGGCCCGGTGCTGCTCGGCGCCTCGCGCAAGCGCTTCCTGGGCGAGCTGCTCGACGGCCGGGAGCCGAAGGGCCGGGACGCCGCGACGACCGCGCTCACCGTGCTCGCCGCGCAGGCGGGCTGCTGGGGCGTGCGGGTGCACGACGCGCGGGGCAGCGCCGACGCGGTGCGGGTCGTGGAGCGGATGCGCTGATGGACACCGTCGCGCTGACCGGGCTGCGGGTGTGGGGCCGGCACGGGGTGCTGCCCGAGGAGCGCCGCGACGGCCAGGACTTCGTCGTCGACGTCTCGCTCTCCGTCGACACGCGTGCGGCGGCGGCCAGCGACGACCTCGCGGACACCGTCGACTACGCCGCGCTCGCCGACCGGCTCGCCGCCGTCGTCGCAGGGGAGCCGGTCAACCTCATCGAGACGCTCGCCGAGCGGCTGGCAGCGGTCTGCCTCGCCGACGACCGCGTCATCGCGGCGACGGTGACCGTGCGCAAGCCGGCCGCCCCGATCCCGCACGCGTTCTCCGACGTCGCCGTCACCGTGGTCCGGCCGTAGGTGGCTGCCGTGCTCTCCCTCGGGTCGAACCTCGGCGACCGGCTGGCGCACCTGCGCGCCGGGGTGGCCGTGCTCGAGCCGGTCGCCGTGTCGCCGGTGTACGAGACCGCGCCCTGGGGCGGGGTGGACCAGGACGACTTCCTCAACGTGGTCGTCCTCTGCGACTACGACGCCGACGAGGCGTGGCGCCGGGCGGTGCGCGCCGAGGAGCAGGAGGGCCGCGTGCGCGACGTCCGCTGGGGGCCGCGCACCCTCGACGTCGACGTCGTCGTCGCCGACGGCAGCGACCCGGCGCTGGTGCTGCCCCACCCGCACGCGCACGAGCGGGCCTTCGTCCTCGTCCCCTGGCTCGACGTCGACCCCGACGCGGTGCTGCCCGGTCACGGCCGGGTCGCCGACCTCCCGGTTGACCGGTCCGTCGTACGGCGGGTGGGGGAGCTGTGAGGCCGAGCCGCTGGCCGACCCTGGTCGCCCTCGTCGTCCTCGCCGGACTGGTGGGCTGGCTGGTGGCCGACCAGGCGTACGGCGACCTCGCGACGTTGCCTGCCGCTGCCCCGTTCACAGCCCTGGTCATCGCCGTGTTCGAGGCGGGCCTCGCCCGGGTGGTGTGGCGCAAGGTCCGCGGCATCGGCGCCGGCCGGCCGATGCACCCGCTGCAGGTCGCCAGGGCCGCCGCACTCGCCAAGGCCTCCTCCGCGACCGGGGCGCTGCTGCTCGGGTTCTACGGCGGCTACTTCCTCTGGGTGGTGCGCCGTACCGAGATCCGGGCTGCCGCGCACGACGCCTGGGTGTCCGGCTGGTCGGCGCTCGCCTGCCTGGGGCTGCTCGTCGCGGCGCTGCTGCTCGAGAAGGCCTGCCGCACCCCCTCCCGCCGTGATGAGATGCAGCCATGAGCTTCGAGACGCTCTCGACGGACGAGCTGCGCCAGAAGGCGTTCGAGAAGGCGCGGGCCGCGCACGACGCCGGCTTCTTCTGGGACGTGGTCAAGCACCTGCGCGCCTCGCACTCCCTCGCCGCCGAGGACGGGTCCGGTGGCGGGCTCACCGGGTCGATCAGCGAGGCCGTCGAGGTCGTCCGCGAGCTGATGGGCAAGGACCTCGGCGACGACGAGCCGCTGCTGCGCGCCAAGTTCGAGGACTACCTGCGGGATTGAAAGGCCTACTTGCGCCTATTTATCAATGTCGCCGACGACGAAGAAGAGGCTGGCGAGGATCCCGGGCAGGTCCTGCACCCGGGCGCCCGGCAGCACCGCGGGCAGCGCCGAGACGTTGTTGAAGCTGGGCGTGCGCATGGCCAGCCGCCACGGCGTGGTGGCGCCGCGCGAGACCAGGTAGTAGCCGGCGATCCCCGACGGCGCCTCGGTCCAGGCGTACCCCGACCCCTCGGGCACCCGCAGGTTCTTCGGCAGCGGCAGGTTCACCGGCCCGTCCGGCAGCTGCTGCAGGCAGGCGTGGGCGAGCTCCAGTGCGGTGCGCAAGGAGCTGAGCAGCGCGAGGAACCGCCCGGCCGCGTCGCCCCGGCCCCCGTCGTACGGCGGGATCGGCGGGAGCTCCGGGTAGGCGAGGTACGGGTCGTCGCGGCGCAGGTCGACGTCGAGGCCGGCGTCCCGCGCCACGGGTCCGGACACGCCGTACTGCAGGGCGACCTCGCGGGTGAGCGGGCCGAGGCCGGCGAGGTGCTCGACGTCGACGGGGCGGTCGAGGGCCCGCCGCACCTCGTCGAGAGCCGCGGCGCACCGGTCGGTCCAGCCCTCCGGCACGTCCTCGAGCAGGCCGCCGACCCGCGTCCAGACGACGTGCACCCGGCCGCCGGTGGCCTCCTCGAGGACCTGCTGCAGCGGCGCGCGAGCCCGGACGAACGCGGTGTCCAGGTAGCCCAGGAACATCAGGTGCGACAGCGCCCGGTTGACCTCGCACAGCAGGGTGCGCAGCCAGGTGGCCCGTACCGGCACGTCCATGCCGAGCATCCGCTCCACGGCCAGCGCGACGCCGACCTCGTTGTTGAACGCGGACAGCCAGTCGTGCCGGTTCGCGAGCATGAGCACCTGGCGGTAGTCGCGGACCTCGAAGAGCTTCTCGGCACCGCGGTGCAGAGCGCCCACGAGGGGCTCGGCGGACACGACGGTGTCGCCGTCCAGCACGAGGTGCAGCCGCAGCGAGCCGTGCGTCGACGGGTGGTGCGCCCCGAGCTCGAGGGTGACGTCGGTGCCGGCAGCTGCCGCCCCGACCCCTGCCACCACCTCCCGGCTCACACGCCCATCCAACCAACGGTCACGCCCACCGGGCGCAGCAGCCAGCCGAACCCGCCCAGCCCGTCCGGGTCCAGCAGCTCGCGCGCCTGCGACGCCGCCACCAGGCCCTCGCCCGGCAGCGCCGCCGAGACGCCCAGGGCCTGCAGGGCCTCGCGCTGGCGGACCAGCACCGACCCGGTCGCGGCGGCGACGGCGTCCAGCGCGACGTGGGCGGTGAGGTCGCACGAGCCGTCGGGCACCGGTGGCACCTGCCGTCCGGACCGGTAGCCGGTCAGCGTCGGCCGCCGGTCGCCCAGGACGTGCCCGTAG
>DATJGA010000285.1:0-15434 GCA_035495395.1 Mycobacteriales bacterium
TCCTTCAGCACGAAGTCCGGCGCGGCCTCTCCGACGTCCACCATGCGTGAGCTCTCCTCGTGTCAGCGGTCCTCCGAGCCTAGGGGCCGCACCACCATCGCGACCTGCGCCCCCGCCTGCCGCGTCAGCACCACCGTGACCTCGCGGCTCCCGGTGAGCCGGAGCTGCTTGCGAAGGGTCTCCGGCTCGACCGCCGTACCGCGCTTCTTCACGACGAGGGGTCCGGCGTCGTGCGCGCGCAGCCGCGTCCGCAGCGCCTTGAGCGAGAACGGCAGCGTCTCCAGCACCTCGTACCAGCGCCCGTACGGCGTCGGCACCGCGGCGGCCGCGCTGACGTAGGCGATGGTGCTGTCGAGCAACCACCCGTCCACCAGCGTGACGAGCTCCGCGACGAGGTGCGCGCGGATCACCGCCCCGTCCGGCTCGAGCAGGTACCTCCCCGGCGGCCGCACCCCCGGTACGACGGCGCCGGCGGCGCGCAGCTGCGCACCCGAGGGCAGCAGCGTCGCGCTGCGGACCACGCCGCTGCGGAGCGCGCCGCCCCACAGCACCGCCTCCTTCACCTCGCCCTCGAGCGAGACGACCTCGACCTCCAGCGAGGCGGGCAGCGCGTCGTAGTCGATGCCCGGCGCCACCTTCACCCCCAGCCCTCGGGTCGGCCACGACAGCACGGCGTCGAGGGACGGCGACCACGCCGCCGGGTCGAAGCGCCGCGACCCGCCCCGCCGCCGCGCCGGGTCGGCGAAGACCAGCCCGCGCGGCGCCAGCGTCGTCGCGTCCGCCTGCACGACGGCCGCACCCGGCACGTTCTCGCGGGCCAGCAGGAGCCGGGCGAGGTCGAGGTCGACGCCGACCGCAGGCCCGCGCGCGGCCAGCGGGAGCAGGTCGCCGCCGACCGAGCAGCCCAGGTCCAGCACCGGCTCGTCGCCGAACCGCCGGGCGCGGTGCTCGGCGACAGGGCGGGCGCTCGACTGCTCGAGCGCCTCCGCGGTCCACCACAGCCGCTCGCCGTCCGGGTGCTTGGCCACGGCGCGGCGCTTCAGCAGGGCCTGGTCCAGGGCGAGCCGGCCCAGCTCGCCGAGCGGTCGCATCGCCTCGGCGGCGCGCAACCGGTCGGTGAGGTCCAGCCCGAGTGCCCGGGCGACCGCCGTACGGCCCTCGTCGGAGAGCAGCAGGCGGACCTGGTCCGGGGTTATCTCCGCTGCTTGGCCCGCGCGGCCTTGGGCGCGACGAGCCGGGTGCCGGACCACTCGGGCGCGGCGCTGGTGCTGCGCGTGCTCGACAGGCCGGCGGTGGGCGCGGCCTCGTCGATGTCGGAGGGCTCGACGTGGCCGTCACGACCTGCCTTCGGCGTGAGCAGCCACACGACGCCGTTGTCGCCGAGGTTGGTCAGCGAGTCGACGAGGGCGTCGACGAGGTCGCCGTCGCCCTCGCGCCACCAGAGCAGCACGACGTCGACGACGTCGTCCGTGTCGTCGGTGTGCAGCAGCTCCGTCCCGGTGCGGGAGGCGACGTCGTCGACGAGGTCCTGGTCGCAGTCGGTGTCGAACCCCACGACCTGCACGACCTGCCCGGGCTCGATGCCCAGCCGTTCTGCCAGGCCACGCGCTCCTGCGTGGTCCGCGGACGTGCTCACCTCGACGAGCCCCTCTCCTCCGCGCGCCCGACGGGTGCGGCTGCACGTAGTCCACCGGAGCGACCCACGTCGCGCAAGTGTGACGCAGCGTCGGCTGCGGCACACTTCCGGATCATGGGCACCTCGGTCGAGCACCCCCACGGTCACGAGGCGCACGACCACGCCCACGACGACCACGCCCACCACGAGCACGACCACGGGCACGGCGGGGGGCTGCTCGGGCGGGTCCGCGAGCTGCTCGCCCCGCACAGCCACGACGCCGCGGACAGCGTGGACCACGAGCTGGAGAGCTCCGAGCGCGGCATGCGCGCGCTGCTCGTCGGGCTCCTCGTGCTCGGTGCGACGGCCGCCCTGCAGGCGCTCGTCTTCGTGTGGACCGGCTCGATCGCGCTGCTCGGCGACACGCTGCACAACGTCGCGGACGCGCTCACGGCCATCCCGCTCGCGATCGCCTTCAGCGTCGGCAGGCGCCCCGCGAACCGCCGGTACACCTACGGGTACGGGCGCGCCGAGGACCTCGCGGGCATCGCGGTGGTGGTGTTCATCATCGCGAGCGCTGCGGTGGCGGCGTACGAGGCGGTGCACCGGCTGCTGCACCCCGCGCACGTCACGCACCTCGGCGCCGTCGCGGTCGCGGGCGGCATCGGCTTCGTCGGCAACGAGGTGGTGGCGCGCTACCGCATCGCCGTGGGCCGCGACATCGGCTCCGCCGCGCTGGTCGCGGACGGGCTGCACGCGCGCACCGACGGGTTCACCTCGCTGGCGGTCGTGCTCGGCGCGCTGGGCGTCGCCCTCGGGTGGGACGCGGCGGACCCCGTGGTCGGCCTGCTCATCACCCTCGTCATCCTGCGGGTGCTCGCCGAGGCCGCCCGGCAGGTGTACCGGCGGCTGATGGACGCGGTCGACCCGGCGCTGGTCGACGAGGTCGAGGCGGTGCTGCGCAGCACCCCGGGCGTGCTCGACGTCGGCGAGGTGCGGGTGCGCTGGATCGGCCACGCGCTGCGCGCCGAGGTCGAGGTCGTCGTCGGCGCCGACCTCAGCCTCGCCGAGGGCCACGCGATCGCGGTCGAGGCCGAGCACCGGCTGCTGCACCAGGTACGGCGGCTCGCCTCAGCCCTCATCCACGCGGACCCGGACGGGCCGGGTCACCACGGGCTCACCGAGCACCACTCCTGAGGCGCACGTCACCCCTGACCTACTGATGGGTAGGAGGTTGGATAGTGGCAGCGACGCGATGACCTCGCGATGAAGGAGCAGACCACCGTGGAGCGCGGCAGCACCGACCGGTACAGCGTCATCAGCGACGGGCTGCCCAGCCAGCTGCCCGACGTCGACCCCGCCGAGACGCAGGAGTGGCTCGACAGCTTCGACAGCCTGCTCGACACCAGCGGCCGCGCCCGGGCCCGCTTCCTCATGCTCAAGCTCCTCGAGCGGGCGCGGGAGAAGGCCGTCGGCGTCCCCGGCCTGCGCAGCACCGACTACATCAACACCATCCCGCCGGAGCGCGAGCCGTGGTTCCCGGGCGACGAGCACGTCGAGCGGCGCATCCGCGCGTACGTCCGCTGGAACGCCGCGATGCTGGTGTCGCGCGCGAACCGGCCGGAGATCGGCGTCGGCGGCCACATCGCCACCTACGCCAGCGCGGCGTCCCTCTACGAGGTCGGCTTCAACCACTTCTTCCGCGGCAAGGACCACCCCGGCGGCGGCGACCAGGTCTACTTCCAGGGCCACGCCTCCCCCGGCATCTACGCCCGCGCCTTCCTCGAGGGCCGGCTCACCGAGCAGCACCTCGACGGCTTCCGGCAGGAGTCCCGCGACCTCAGCCTCCCGTCGTACCCGCACCCGCGGCTCATGCCGGACTTCTGGGAGTTCCCGACCGTCTCCATGGGGCTGGGCCCGATCAGCGCGATCTACCAGGCCCGCTTCAACCGCTACCTGCAGCACCGCGGCATCAAGGACACGAGCGACCAGCGGGTGTGGTGCTTCCTCGGCGACGGCGAGATGGACGAGCCGGAGTCGCTCGGCGCCATCGGCGTCGCGTCCCGCGAGGAGCTCGACAACCTCACCTTCGTCGTCAACTGCAACCTGCAGCGCCTCGACGGCCCGGTCCGCGGCAACGGCAAGATCATCCAGGAGCTCGAGTCGTACTTCCGCGGGGCCGGCTGGAACGTCATCAAGGTCGTGTGGGGCCGCGAGTGGGACGACCTGCTGGCCCGCGACGTCGACGGCGTGCTCGTGCACCAGATGAACACCACGCCCGACGGGCAGTTCCAGACCTACTCGACGGAGCCCGGCGCGTACACGAGGGAGAAGTTCTTCGGAGGCGACCCTCGGCTGCGCAAGATGGTCGAGCACCTCACCGACGACCAGATCCGCCAGCTGCCGCGCGGCGGGCACGACTACCGCAAGGTCTACACGGCCTTCGACGCGGCGACGAAGACCGTCGGCCAGCCGACGGTGATCCTGGCGCACACCATCAAGGGCTGGACCCTCGGCAAGGACTTCGAGGGCCGCAACGCCACCCACCAGATGAAGAAGCTCACCAAGGACGAGCTCAAGGAGCTGCGCGACCGGCTCTACATCGACATCAGCGACAAGGCCCTCGAGAGCGGCCTCCCGCCGTACTTCCACCCGGGTCCGCACAGCGCCGAGATCGAGTACATGCGGGAGCGCCGCGAGGCGCTCGGCGGCTCGCTGCCGCACCGCGTCGTCCGGTCGAAGCCGCTGACCCTGCCGCCGAGCAAGGTGTACGACGAGGTCAAGGCCGGCTCCGGGAAGCAGCCCGTCGCCACGACGATGGCCTTCGTCCGGCTGCTCAAGGACCTCATGAAGGACAAGGGGATCGGCGCGCGCTTCGTGCCGGTCATCCCCGACGAGGCGCGCACCTTCGGCATGGACGCGATGTTCCCGACCGCCAAGATCTACAGCCCGCACGGCCAGCGGTACGAAGCGGTCGACCGCGAGCTGCTGCTGTCCTACAAGGAGTCGGAGAAGGGCCAGATCCTCCACGAGGGCATCACCGAGGCCGGCTCGATGGCCACCACCATCGCCGCGGGCACGTCGTACGCGACGCACGGCGAGCCGATGATCCCGATCTACATCTTCTACTCGATGTTCGGGTTCCAGCGGACCGGCGACCAGATGTGGCAGATGGCCGACCAGCTCGGCCGCGGGTTCCTGCTCGGCGCCACCGCCGGGCGCACGACCCTGAACGGCGAGGGGCTGCAGCACCAGGACGGGCACTCGCTGCTGCTCGCCTCGACCAACCCCGCGGTCGTCGCGTACGACCCGGCCTACGCCTACGAGATCGGCTTCATCGTCGAGGACGCGCTGCGCCGCATGTACGGCGAGACGCCCGAGGACGTCTTCTACTACCTGACCGTCTACAACGAGCCGTACCCGCAGCCGGCCATCCCCGACATCCCGCAGCTGCGCGACGGGGTGCTGCGCGGCATGTACCGGCTCAGCGGCTCGCCCGCCCCGCAGGCGCAGGTGCTGGCCAGCGGCATCGCGGTGCGGCTGGCGCTGCAGGCGCAGGAGCTGCTCAAGACCGACTGGGGCGTCGATGCCGACGTGTGGTCGGTGACGAGCTGGAACGAGCTGCGCCGCGACGCGCTGGAGTGCGAGCAGGACGCGCTGCTGCACCCGGAGGACGAGCCGCGCACCCCGTTCGTCAAGCAGCAGCTGCTCAGCACCACGGGCCCGGTCGTGGCGGTGAGCGACTTCATGCGCGCCGTCCCCGACCAGGTCAGCCGCTGGGTGCCGTCGGAGTTCACCTCCCTCGGCACCGACGGGTTCGGGCGGTCCGACACCCGCGCCGCCCTCCGCCGGCACTTCCACGTCGACGCGGAGTCGATCGCAGTCGCCGTGCTCAGCGAGCTGGCGCGGCGCGGTGACGTGGGTGGCGACGTGCCCGTCAAGGCGGTGGAGCGCTACCGGCTGCGCGACGAGCAGGTCACCCCGGCCGCCCCGGAGCTCGGCGCGACCTGACCTTGCCCGCACCGGGACGCCTCACTACCTTCCGGCGCAAAGGGGGTGGGTCATGGAGCGTCCTGCGATCGTCGGCAACCGCGCCGTCCTGGCCGGAGCGGTGCTCTACCTGCTGGAGTGGGTCGCCATCATCCCCGCTGGTGACAGCGGCCCGGCCGACGCAGGGACCAGCCGAGCCGACGTCCTCAAGCTCTACCAGGACCATCCCAAGGCGGTCCTGCTCATCACCACCTGGTGCGCGGCGGTGCTGCTCGGGCGGGTGCTCATCGTCACGGGGCTGCGCACCGCCCTGCGGTCGGTGGGAGCCGCGACGCCGCTGACCGACCTCGCCGTCGCGGCCATGACGCTGAGCGTCGCCCTGGAGCTGCTGAGCCTCGTCGCGGTCGGCACGGCCCAGGTCCTCGCCGTGGGAGGCGGCCAGGACGACCTCGTCGTGGCGCTGGACACCGCAGCGGGTCTCGCCTTCCTCGCGATCCTGCCCCCGCTCGGCACCGCGGTCGGGCTGTCCGCCTGGTCGATGCTGCGGTCGCGGGCGTTCGCGACGTGGATCCCCGCGGTCGGACTCGTCAGCGGCGCGCTGCTCGTCCTCGGCGGCGTCCTGGGCGGCCCCGGCTACCTCGAGTCGGGGACCCTCCGCGACCTCGGTGGCGTCGGCATGATCGGCATCCCGCTGTTCTGGGTCTGGATGCTCGCCACCGGCGTCTTCCTGTGGCGCCGCACGCCGGGGCAGGTCGAGGGCTAGCAGGCCCAGACCAGGGCGGTGGCCTCGCCCGTGAGCACCGCCGGCTCGTCGACCCGCGCGCTGTCGCCCGGTCCGAGCTCGGTGCCGCCGAGGTCTGCCTCGCCGTCGACGACGAGCACGAAGCTGCCCGGGCCCAGCGTCGTCGGCCCGCGCTCGTGGACGACCGGGCGCGGGTCCGTCGTACCGGGAAGGAACCACGCCTGCACGAAGCGCACCGGCTCGTCCGCGTCGTTGCGCTCGTCGTGGTCGACCCCGGTGCCGGTGGCGAAGACGTAGGAGCCCGGTCCGCGCTGCTCCCGGTGCGACCCCTCGACGTGGGTGAGCGTCCCCTCGAGGACGGTGGTCACCACGTCCACCCCGGCGTGCCGGTGCGGGCCGAACCCGCTCCCGGGCTCGAGGACGAACGCGTTGCAGGCCACCATCCGGCCGAAGGAGACGTTCGCCGGGTCGTAGTGCGCGCCGTACGAGAAGCAGGACCTACCCACCCATCCGTCGCCAACCGTGACGAACCGGGCGCTGTCACGTTGCACCACGACGCTCATGGGGGATCCTTCCGTTGGCGTTCGGGAGGAAGTGTGCGGGTACGGCGGGCGGTCGGCGTCGCACTGGTGCTGCTGCTGCCGGGCGTCCCGAGCCTGGCGGGCACGCCGACCGCGCGCGTCATCACCGTCTCGTACCAGCTCCCCGGCGGCGAGACGACCGGCACCGGCGCCTACGTCTGGGGCTCCCCCGTGGCGAAGGAGACGGCCCGGGCGGACGAGGACGCCGTGACCGTGAGCGGCGTCGACCGCGGCGGTCCCGTGGCGCTCGCCGTGGACCTCACGCACCGGGGCGTGGCCCGGCGGTGGGTCGTGTGCGCGCCGCTCCGGCTCGTCGTGGGCACCGGCGACGTGGTGGCCGCCACGCCCCTCGTCGGGCGCTGCGCGAACGGGACCGTCTCCTCCCCGCTGGGCGGGCACGTCACCTTCAGCTTCCACAAGCGCAAGCCCACGCCGAGGCCCAAGCCGCTGGGTGCCCCGCCGGCGCTGCGCTGGGCGGTCCTCGTCGGCATCAACGACTACGCCGGCCGCACCCACTCCACGGTCGGCGGACTCGGGGACGTCGCGGTGATCCACAAGGCGCTGCTCGCCGCCGGCTGGCGCAACGACCACATCCTCGTCGTCAGCGGCGACCAGGCGTCCCGGGCGAACATCCGCTGGGCGTTCGACTGGCTCGTCCAGCACAGCTCGCCGCACTCGTTCTCGTACTTCCACTTCAGCGGCCACGTCTGCATCTCCAGCCGCGGGTCGTGCCCGAGCGGGCACACCTACCTCTGGGCGCAGGACAACAGGTTCATCGCGGAGAACGAGGTGCGGTCGCGGATGTCCCACGTCCGCGGGTACAGCTGGCTCGACGTCGCGGGCTGCGAGGCGGGGGCCTTCGACATCCACTCGCAGTACCGGCTGTTCACCGCGTCGAGCCGGGCGAGCGAGACGTCGTACGAGAGCCCCGACTGGAGGCAGTCGTACTGGTCCGGGCTGGTGTGGGACCGCGGCTTCCTGCAGGGGTACGCCGACGACAAGGGCAAGGCGCGCCGCGCGACGATCGGCGAGATGGTCACGTACGGCGCCCGGCAGGCTCCCCTCCTGACCCGCAAGGGCTCGCGCGGGCCGCAGCACCCGGTGGTCCGCGGGGGCAACGGGGCGTGGACGCTCTACCTGCCCCCCGGCGGCTGACGGGTCCACGCCAGCAGGTCCTCCGCGGAGCGGGTGTTGACGACCCGGTCCGCCGTGACGCCGGTGAGGTACGCCCGCTCGCAGCCCAGCTCCTGCCACGCCAGCTGCCCGGGGGCGTGCGCGTCGGTGTCGATGGCGACGTCGCAGCCGGCCTCGAGGGCGAGCCGCAGCAGCCGCTTGGGCGGGTCGAGCCGCTCGGGCCGGCTGTTCACCTCGACGGCGACGCCGAACTGCGCGCAGGCGGCGAACACGATCTCCGCGTCGAACTCCGACTCGGGCCGGTTCTTGTTCGCGGTGCGCATCCGGCCGGTGCAGTGCCCGAGCACGTCGGTGTGCGGGTTGCTGATCGCCGCGACCATCCGCGGCGTCATGTCCGCCGACGGCATCCGCAGCTTGCTGTGCACGCTGGCCACGACGAGGTCGACCTCGGCCAGCAGCGCGGGCTCCTGGTCGAGCGAGCCGTCCTCGTTGATGTCGCACTCGATGCCGGTCAGCACCCGGAACTCCGGGGCGCCCGCGTCCGCCTCCTCCGCGAGGACCTGGTTGAGACCGCGCACCACCTCGAGCTGCTCGCGCAGCCGGTCGGGGCTCAGCCCCCGGGCCACGGTCAGCCGCGGCGAGTGGTCGGTGAGCACCACCCACTCGTGCCCCAGGTCGCGCGCCGCGCGTGCCATCTCCTCGATCGGCGACCCCCCGTCGCTCCAGTCGGAGTGCGTGTGGCAGTCCCCCTTGAGCGCCTGGCGCAGCGCCGCCGCCCCCTCGCTCACCGGCATCGCGCCGAGGCTCTGCACCCGGCGCAGGTAGTTCGGCTCCTCGCCCGCCAGCGACTCGGTGATCGCCAGGGCCGTCACCTTGCCGATGCCCTTGAGCTCCTCGAGCGTCCCGGCGCCCGCCCGGGCGGCGAGCTCGGCTCGGTCCAGCCCGTCCACGGTCGCTGCCGCCGCACGGAAGGCCTTGACCCGGTACGACGGCTCCAGCGCCCGCTCGAGGCAGAACGCGATGGCCCTCAGGTCCTCCGCAGGGTCACGCACACCCGGGTCATACCACCTGGTGGAGGAAGGTCACCGGGGCGCCCTCGCCGGCGAGGCGGTACGGCTCGAGCTCGTCGTCCCAGGCGCTGCCGAGCAGCGCGTCGATCCCGTGCGCGAGCTGCGGCCCCTGCGCGGTGGCGAGCAGGTGACGCAGCCGGTCCTCGCCCACGACGAGGTCCCCGTTGGCGCTGATCGAGCTGCGGAAGGCCCCCAGCGACGGCGTCACGGCGTACCGCTCGCCGTCGTGCCCGGCGCTGGCGTGCTCGGTGACCTCGTAGCGCAGCATCGACCAGCCGCGCAGGGCCGCGGCGAGGCGGCCCGCCGTACCGGGCTTGCCGCGCCAGGTGCACTCGGCGCGCAGGGTCGACGGGTCCGCGGCCTGCGCCGTCCAGGACAGGGACACGCGCGTGCCGAGCTCGCTCGCGACCGCCCACTCGACGTGCGGGCAGAGCGCGGGCGGGCAGGAGTGCACGTACAGCACTCCCTGCGTGGCAGCCATCACGGTTCCTCCCGGGTCGAGGTGTGCCTTCCCCAGCAACCTCGTCGGGTCGTGAACCGGTGACAGCGTGGCACAGGAGCGTGTCACAGCGCTACCACCAGCCTCATCCGTCACACGAACGGGGCACAGCAGACAGGACGGCCGGATCGCAGCACACTCGGGCCGTGCCCGACGACGCGCGCGCCCCGCTCGCCCTCGCGCAGCGCGCCTGGGCGAGCGCGTACGCCGAGCTCGCGGCCGCCGACCGGGCGGGCGCCCTGGGTGGCGAGCAGCTCGAGCAGCTGGCCGAAGCGGCGTACCTGACCGGTGGCCTGGTGCCCGCGGTCGACGCGTGGACCCGCGCGCACACGCAGTGGCTCGCTGCCGGAGACCGGCCGCGGGCCGCGCGCTGCGGCTTCTGGGTGGCGTTCGTGCTGCTCAACAACGGCGAGCCGGCGCGCGGCGGCGGCTGGGTCGACCGGGTGCGCCGGCTGCTGGACGGGCACGACGCCCCCTGCGTCGAGGAGGGCTACGTCGCCTACGCGGACGGCCTGCGCGCCGTCCTGACCGGCGACGCGGTGGTCGCGCACGAGGCCTTCGTCAGGGCGGGCGAGGTCGCGGCGCAGCGGGGCGACCGCCAGCTCGAGACGCTGGCCCGGGTGGGCACCGGCCGCTGCGCGATCTACCTGGGCGACGTCCCGCGCGGCGTGGCGCTGCTCGACGAGGCGATGGTGTCGGTCAGCGCGCAGGAGGTGTCGCCGATCGCGGCGGGCGACGTCTACTGCACGGTCATCGAGGGGTTCCAGGAGCTGTTCGACCTGCAGCGGGTGCAGGAGTGGACCGCCGCGCTGAGCCACTGGTGCGACGCCCAGCCCCAGCTGGTGCTCTACCGCGGGCAGTGCCTGGTGCACCGGGCCGAGGTGATGCAGCTGCACGGCGCCTGGCAGGACGCCGAGCAGGAGGCCGACCGGGCGTGCGCGCGCCTCGTCGAGCCGACCGGCCAGCCGGCCCTCGGCGCCGGGCTCTACCTGCGCGCCGAGCTGCACCGCCTGCGCGGCGAGGAGGCGGCGGCGGAACGGGCCTACGACCTGGCGCACCGGCACGGTCGCGACCCGCAGCCCGGTCTGGCGCTGCTGCGCCTCGCGCAGGGCAGGACCGAGACCGCCGGGGGCGCGCTGCGCCGCGGGCTGGAGGCGGCCGGGGACCCGGTGTCGCGGTGCCGCCTGCTCCCCGCCCACGTCGAGGTCGCGCTCGCCGGAGGCGACGTCGCAGCCGCCCGGCTCGGCGCCGAGGAGCTCGGCCAGGTCGCGCAGGAGCTCGGGTCGCCGTACCTGCAGGCGCAGGCGGACAGCGCCCTCGGCGCCGTGCTGCTCGCCGAGGGCGACGCGCCAGGGGCGGGCGTCGCGCTACGGCGTGCGCTCGGGGCCTGGCGCGGGCTGGACGCGCCGTACGACGCCGCCCGGGCACGCGTCCTGCTCGCCGCCTCGTGCCGCGCCCTGGGCGACGAGGACGGGGAGGCCCTGGAGCTGAAGGCGTCGGCCGGCGTGTTCCGGGAGCTGGGTGCCGCGCCCGACCTGGCCCGGGCGCACGCGCGGCTCGGGCACCCGCTGGACGGACCGCTGTCCCGGCGCGAGGTCGAGGTGCTGCGCCTCGTCGCCAGCGGCAGGACCAACCGCGCGATCGCCGAGCAGCTCGTCATCAGCGAGAAGACCGTGGCGCGCCACCTGAGCAACATCTTCACCAAGCTCGACCTGGCCTCCCGGTCAGCGGCGACCGCCTACGCCTACGAGCACGGCCTCGTCGGGAGTGGGTAGTACTGCCCATCGCCGCGCCGGGCGCAGTTGCGCGGTTCGCCCGATGTGGGCGGGGCCCTCGCGTCCTTAGCGTCCTCCTCGTCATCCCGACGGAACCTGGAGGAAAGGCCATGAGCGACAACATCGCGATCGTGCGGCGGCTCACCGAGGAGGGCTTCATGGGCGGCAAGGTCGACGTCGTCGACGACGTCGTGGCCGTGGACTGCGTGGACCACGACCCGCTGCCGGGTCAGCCCCAGGGGCGCGAGGGCCAGCGCCAGACCTGCCAGATGGTGGTCGACGGGCTCTCCGACCGCAGCGTCGAGGAGTTCTACCTCGAGGACGGCGACAAGGTCATCGAGAGCTGGGTCTGCAGCGGCACCCACACCGGGGACTTCCTCGGGATCCCCGCGACGGGCAAGCGCCTCCAGATCCGGGGCATGGAGATCTGGCGGGTGCAGGACCACCAGATCGTCGAGCGCTGGGGCGTCGTCGACTCCGGTGGCGTGCTGGAGCAGCTGGGCCTGCTGCCGGGCTGACCCGATCCGTCAGGGGGCAGCACCTGCGAGCCAGCCGTCGATGCCGGCGAGCAGGTGCTGCTTCGCCGACGGCGGCGCCGTGGACGCGAGCACCGAGCAGCGGGCGAGGTCGGCGAGCTCGTCGTCGGTCGCCTCCAGGGCGGCGTAGTTCTCCAGCAGGCCGGCGCGGAAGACGAGGGGGTCGTCCGCGCCGATCGCGACGCCCACGCCGGCCGCCCGCAGCGCCCGCCAGGGCGACTCGGTGACCGCGTGGTGGACCCCGAGCAGCACGTTGGAGAACGGGTTCACCTCGCAGGTCACCCCGCGCTCGGCGAGGAGCTCCAGCACCCGCGGGTCCTCGACGGCCCGGACGCCGTGCCCGACCCGGGTGGCCCCCAGCCGCTCGACGGCGAGCAGCACCGAGCCCGCACCACGGAGCTCGCCCGCGTGCGGCACCGCCACGAGCCCGGCGTCCCGGGCGATCCGGAACGCCTTCTCGAAGTCACGGGTGTCGCCGCGGCTCTCGTCGTTCGACAGCCCGAAGCCGACGACGCCGCGCCCCGCGAACCGCCGGGCCACCCGGGCGTGCGTCTCGGCGTCCCCCGGGTGCCGGGTGCGGTTGCCGGCGATCACCAGGCCGGTGCCGACGCCGTGCTTGGCGCCGGCCGCCTGCAGCGCGTCCAGCACGACCTCCACCGCCGCCTGCAGCCCGCCGAGCCGGGGCGCGTACGTCGAGGGGTCGACCTGCAGCTCCAGCCAGGCCACGCCGTCGCGAGCCTGGTCCTCGACGATCTCGGCGACCACCCGCCGTACCTCGTGGGGACCGCGCAGGAGGTTGCGGGCCTGGTCGTAGAGCCGCTGGAACTTGAGCCAGCCGCGCAGCCCGGTCGCGTCGAGGTCGACCGACCCCGGGTCGAGCAGCCCGTGCGGGAGCAGGACGCCCTGCGCGTCCGCCAGCTCGACGAGGGTCTCGTGCCGCATGCCGCCGGTCAGGTGCAGGTGCAGGTGCGCCTTCGGCAGCGCCTGCAGGGATCGCACCCGCCTATCGTGTCGCAGCCGCTCGCGTCGGACCCCCGTGGGACGATGTGACCCTCCCCGCAAGACCGCATGAAGGAGTCGTGTGTCCAGCGCCACCCCCGAGCCCAGGCCCTCGGGAAACGCCTACACCGCCAAGGACCTGTCGGTCCTCGAGGGCCTGGAGGCGGTGCGCAAGAGACCCGGGATGTACATCGGGTCGACCGACTCCAAGGGACTCACCCACCTCGTCTACGAGATCGTCGACAACGCCGTCGACGAGGCGCTCGCCGGGCACTGCAACCGCATCGAGGTGGTGCTGCACGACGACGGCTCGATCGAGGTGCACGACGACGGCCGCGGCATCCCGGTCGACGTCAACGCCAAGACCGGGCTCACGGGCGTCGAGCTCGTCCTGACCAAGCTGCACGCGGGCGGCAAGTTCGGCGGTGGCGGGTACAAGACCTCCGGCGGCCTGCACGGCGTCGGCGCCTCGGTCGTCAACGCCCTGTCGGTGCGGCTCGACGCGACGGTCCGGCGCGGCGGCCGCGTGCACACCATGAGCTTCCAGCGCGGCATCGCCGGCGTCTTCGACGGCGAGGGCCCGGCCGCCCGGTTCACGCCGCGCGAGGGCCTCTCGGTCGCCGGCAAGGCGCCGAAGACGCAGACCGGCACGAGCATCCGGTGGTGGCCCGACCTGCCGCTGTTCTCCAAGGGCTCGGTCGCCGACGTCACGGCGGTGCGCGACCGGCTGCGGCAGACCGCCTTCCTCGTCCCCGGGCTGGCGCTGTCGATCCGCGGCTCCGAGCACCCCGAGGAGGTGTTCCGGTACGACGGGGGCGTGCGCGACTTCGTCGAGCACCTCGCCCCGGACAAGGGCGTGTGCGACCCGATCCGCATCGAGGGCACGGGGCGCTACAAGGAGACGGTCCCGGTCCTCGACGACAAGGGCCACATGACGACGCAGACCCTCGAGCGCGAGTGCGAGGTCGACGTCGCGCTGCGCTGGGGCACGTCGTACGACACGGTCGTGCAGTCCTTCTGCAACGTCGTGCGCACCGGGCACGGCGGCTCGCACCAGAACGGCTTCGAACGGGCGCTGCTCAAGTCGGTCAACGAGGCGCTGCGCACCGCGAAGGTCCTCAAGGTCAAGGACGACGACGTCGTCAAGGACGACGTGCTCGAGGGCCTCACCGCCGTCGTCACGGTGAAGGTGCCGGAGCCGCAGTACCTCGGCCAGACCAAGGACGAGCTCGGTACGCCGGGTGTCAGCCGGATCGTCGCGGACGTCGTCGCGAAGGGCCTCAAGGCGGAGCTGCTCGACAACAAGAAGCGCAAGGCCCAGGCACGGGTGGTGCTCGACAAGGTCGCGGCGGCAGCGAAGACGCGGCAGGCCGCGAAGGCGAGCAAGGACGCGGCCCGGCGCAAGACGGCGCTGGAGTCGAGCACCCTGCCGGCCAAGCTGGTCGACTGCCGGTCCACCGACGTCTCGCGCACCGAGCTGTGGCTCGTCGAGGGCGACTCGGCGCTCGGCACCGGCAAGCTGGCGCGCAACAGCGAGTTCCAGGCGATGCTGCCGCTGCGCGGGAAGATCCTCAACGTCCAGAAGGCCGGCATCGGCGAGATGCTCGCGAACGCCGAGTGCGCCTCGATCATCCAGGTGGTCGGCGCGGGCTCCGGGCGCACCTTCGAGCTCGACCAGATGAGGTACCACAAGGTCGTGCTCATGGCGGACGCCGACGTCGACGGGGCGCACATCCGCTGCCTGCTCATCACCCTGTTCGCGAAGTACATGCGGCCGGTCATCGAGGCCGGCCGCCTGTACGCCGCCGTCCCGCCGCTGCACCGGGTCGAGGTGGTGGGCGGCGGCGAGCCGGTCTACACCTACACCGAGCAGCAGATGCACCAGCTGGTGAAGAAGCTCGAGGCGAGCGGCAAGCGCATCAAGCAGCCGATCCAGCGGTACAAGGGCCTCGGCGAGATGGACCCCGACCAGCTGGCCGAGACGACCATGCACCCCGCGACCCGCACGCTGCGCCGCATCAACCTCGGCGACGTCGAGGAGGCCGAGCACTCGCTCGAGCTGCTCATGGGCAACGACGTCGCGCCACGCCGCGAGTTCATCATCAACAGCGCCGGCCGGGTGGACCGCGCGGCGCTCGACGCCTGAGGAAGCCATGCCGCCCCGCAAGCGCAGCACCACCAAGGAGATCCCGCCGTTCGAGGGCGAGGGCACGATCATCGACACGGTCGTCGTCGACGAGATCGAGTCCAGCTACCTCGAGTACAGCTACTCCGTCATCTACTCGCGCGCGCTGCCCGACGCCCGCGACGGCCTCAAGCCCGTGCACCGCCGGATCCTGTACTCGATGTACGACACCGGGCTGCGCCCCGACCGCGGCCACGTGAAGTCCGCCCGCGTCGTCGGCGACTGCTTCGCGGCCGGAACTCTTGTGCGCACGCCGAGGGGGCTTCGAGCGATCGAGGAGCTCGAGGCCGGAGACGAGGTCAGCACGC
>DATJGA010000286.1:0-4328 GCA_035495395.1 Mycobacteriales bacterium
GCCGGCGTACCGGTGTTCGCCTGGAAGGGCGAGACGCTGGAGGAGTACTGGTGGTGCACGGAGCAGGCGCTCGCGTGGGGCGAGGCCGGCGGCCCGAACATGATCCTCGACGACGGCGGTGACGTGACGCTGCTCGTGCACAAGGGCGTGGAGTACGAGAAGGCCGGCGCCGTCCCGTCGACCTCGGAGGACGACTCCGAGGAGTGGGGCGTCATCCTCGACACGCTGCGCCGCTCGCTCGCGGCCGACCCGCAGCGGTTCACGCGGATGGCGGCCGGCATCAAGGGCGTCACCGAGGAGACCACCACCGGCGTGCACCGGCTCTACGAGTTCGCCAAGGCCGGCAACCTGCTCTTCCCGGCGATCAACGTCAACGACAGCGTCACGAAGTCGAAGTTCGACAACCTCTACGGCTGCCGGCACTCCCTCGTCGACGGCATCAACCGGGCCACCGACGTCATGCTCGCCGGCAAGACCGCGGTGGTCTGCGGCTTCGGCGACGTGGGCAAGGGCTCGGCCGAGTCGCTGCGGGCGCAGGGCGCGCGCGTCGTCATCACCGAGATCGACCCGATCTGCGCGCTGCAGGCCGCGATGCAGGGCTACCAGGTGGTCCGCCTCGACGACGTCCTCGAGACGGCGGACGTGTTCATCACGACCACCGGCAACCGCGACATCATCATGGCCGCCGACATGGCGCGCATGAAGCACCAGGCGATCGTCGGCAACATCGGCCACTTCGACAACGAGATCGACATGGCCGGGCTGGCCAAGACGCCCGGCATCGTGCGGGTGAACATCAAGCCGCAGGTCGACGAGTGGGTCTTCCCCGACGGCCACTCGATCATCGTGCTGTCCGAGGGCCGGCTGCTGAACCTCGGCAACGCCACCGGTCACCCGAGCTTCGTGATGAGCAACTCCTTCACGAACCAGACCATCGCGCAGATCGAGCTCTGGACGAAGACCGAGCAGTACCCGCTCGGCGTCTACGTCCTGCCCAAGCACCTGGACGAGAAGGTGGCGCGGCTGCACCTCGACGCCCTCGGCGTGCGGCTCACCGAGCTGCGCAAGGAGCAGGCGGAGTACATCGGGGTCGACGTCGAGGGCCCCTACAAGCCGGACCACTACCGCTACTGACGCCCGGGACAGGCACCCCTCACCTCGCCGTGAGGGGTGTCCGAGGCATTCGTCTAGTCCCTTCGGGCCATCTCTGTCCCGGTTGCTTCACCCAGGGGGCCTCTGCGCCCGATTGACCGTGATGTCGGGTCGTACTCCGCGGCCCTCGCTCCCTGGGGCCGCCCCGTGCTCTCCGTCGTCCGCAAGACCCTGTTGCCGCTCGTCAGCGTCTGCCTGGTCGTCGGCCTCGGCGTGCTCGCCGCGTGGGGCCACCTCACGACCGCGCGCCACGTGGACGCCGCGCAGCGCGCCGACCGGTTGCGCCTCGAGCAGACGCTGAGCGGCCTCACCAGCCAGTACCTGCAGTTCGCCTTCCTCGACAGCTCGCGCGCCGCGGCGTCGGAGCGCTGGGAGCTCCGCCCCCGCAGCGCGGCGGACCGCGTCGGGCTGCGCCGCGTGGTGACCGGCTCGCACCTCGCCGGGTACGGCGCCACCCTCACCGACCTCACCGGGCGGCCGCTGACGTCCTGGGCGCAGGGCCCCCTCCCCGCCCCCACCGACCCCGGCTTCGCGCCGCTGCGCGCCTCGCTGCTCGCGGGCAAGCCCGGCCTGTCGTCCGTCCTGCAGTCGGCGGGCCGCCCGCTCGTCGCGTTCGCGGTCCCGGTCGTCCAGGGCGGCGTCCCCGCGGGCCTGCTGCTGGCGTACGCGGACGCCCGGACCTGGCCGCTGCAGGACTACGACAGCACGATCCTGCTCGGCGACGGCGCCGCCACCTACGTGCTCGACCCGCACCGGGTGGTCGCGGCCTCGAGCACGCAGTCCGCCGTCGGGCGGCCCCTCGAGGGCCTGCCCGCCGTGGCCACCGCGGGTGGGAACGGCGTCGCCGACGTGCACCGCGCCGGAGTCACGCAGGTGGTCTCCTACTCCCCGGTGGGCGGCGGCTGGACGACCGTCACGGTGCAGGGCAAGGACGCCTTCTCCGCGGGCGTGCGGTCGCGCAGTCAGCGCGACGCCGTGGTGCTGGTCGTGCTGCTGACGGTCGTGGTCGTGGCGCTCGCCGGCCTGAACCACCTGCGCCAGCAGGCGCTGCGCCGGCTCGCCGAGGAGCGGCTCCACGACCCGCTCACCGGGCTCGGTCAGCGCGGGCTCTTCACCTTCCGCCTGGAGGCCGCGCTGGCGCGGCAGCGCCGCTCGCGCCGCCCGCTCGCTGTGGTCTACGCCGACCTCGATGCGTTCAAGGAGGTCAACGACACCCTCGGGCACAACGTGGGGGACCAGCTCCTCGTCGCGGTCGGCCAGCGGCTGCGCTCGGTGACCCGGGACGACGACTTCGTCGCCCGGCTCGGCGGCGACGAGTTCGCCGTGGTGCTCGAGGGGGTCGAGGTGGGCGAGGTCGCCGAGGTCGTGGAGCGCCTCCAGGAGGCCGTGCAGCAGCCGCTCGCGCTCGGCGGGACGGTGCTCCACCCGCGCATCAGCGTGGGCGCCGCGTTGCTGCGCGACCCCGAGCGTGCGGACGACCTGCTGCGCGAGGCGGACATGGCGATGTACCAGGTGAAGAAGGGAGCAGCGCCCGGGGCTGTCGTCGTCCTCGAGGCGCTGGGCTCCACCTCGGGCGACGAGCGGCAGCCGCTGAGCCTGCCCCGCTGAGCCGCTCCGGGCGCCGTTGTGAGGCGCACAGCGGTACGGCGGGAACCACGTCGAAGCCACTGTTCCGCTCCCGTTGCGGGAGGGGCAGCGTCCGCGGGGTCGGCCCCCCACGGACGGAGACCCCGCATGCGGAAGCTGCTTGTCCCTGTAGCCCTCGTCGCCGGCCTGCTCGCCGTACCGGGGTCCCCGGCCCGGGCTGCGGGCACCGTCGTGCTCGACGCGACCTTCAGCAGCCCCGCGAACGGCTGGGCCAAGGTCGAGCGGTACCACGACACCGACGCGAGCTTCCCCCAGGAGGCCTACCCGCCGGACGGCCGGGGCGACCAGGAGGGCCTGCGGCTGACGTACTTCGGCAACGTGCTCCGACCGCGCAGCAACGCCTTCCTGCTCTACTCGGCGCCGCACTGGCAGACCGGGACCAAGGCGACGCCGGTGCTGCTGGTGCACGGGGCCAACGACAACGCCGACCGCGAGTGGGCCAACCCGAACGAGACGCCGAGCGGCTGCGGGCAGACCAGCTGCCCCAGCACCGGCCTCATGCAGTACCTCGACACCCGCGGCTACAAGGTGTTCGCCATCGGGTTCCCGCACAAGCAGGGGGACAACCTCGTGCAGGCGCAGCTCGTCGCCGACGCCATCGGCACCATCAAGAGCAAGCTCGGCGTCACCAAGGTCGACCTGGTGTGCTGGAGCAAGGGCGGCTTCCCGTGCCGCTCCTACGTCTCGTCGGTCAAGCCCAGCTGGGGCCGTGTGTACCAGGGCGACGTCCGCAAGCTCGTGCTCATCGGCAACGCCAACAACGGCATCGACTACGCCTGGAGGCACGGCGCGCCGGGCGCGATCCTCATCTACCCCGAGTGCGGCGGCGCCCTGAACGGCCCGGCCGCCGTGAGCACCTACGAGTGCTACGGCTTCTTCTACGACCACCCGGAGCTCAGCTACACCGGGACGGGGAGCAACAACACGTACCCCGGTCAGCGGCAGATGCTCAAGCGCTGGGACGGCACCTACGGCCTCGATACGGCGACCCAGGACTGGTACACCGTCTACTACGGCGGCTGGGGCTACACGTCGTACAGCCCGGGCATCCAGGCCGCGATCAACCAGGGCTCGCTCGTCGACACGATCCGGACGGCCGGCGTGCCGAGCACGGTCACGACGTACCTGCTGTGCGGCGGGAACCCGTCGCTGCCTTACGTCTACAACGAGAACACCGGGCCGTCCGACGGGCTGGTGTTCCGGGCCTCGTGCGAGAGCACGACCGGCATCGGCGCGGTCGGCGGCGTGACGACGGTGCTCAGCGACAACCACCTGCAGCTGGGCTGGCAGTCGACCGAGTCGGCTCAGGTGGTGACCTGGCTGGGCTGAGCTCTTTGTGAGTCTCACAAGAAACCGTTGTGAGATTCACCGAGCACCTGTGCAGGTGACAAGGCGGTCTGTGGCGTACTTCACAGCACCGCCCTCCACCTCCTGGGAGCCCCATGTCCCGCACGTCCGCCCGCCTGCTCGCCGGGCTCGTGATCGGCGGCGCCGCCCTCGCCGCCTGCTCCTCCGCCCCCGCCCCTGAC
>DATJGA010000287.1:0-3517 GCA_035495395.1 Mycobacteriales bacterium
AGCGCGCTGGAGCGCGACACCCGCGGGTTCATCTCGATGACGATGATCCGGCCGTCCTCGGGGTTGACGGCGAACTGGATGTTGCAGCCGCCGGTGTCCACGCCGACCGCGCGGATCACGTCGATCGCGATGTCGCGCAGCTTCTGGTACTCGCGGTCCGTCAGCGTCATCGCCGGCGCGACCGTGATCGAGTCGCCGGTGTGCACGCCGAGGGGGTCGAGGTTCTCGATGGAGCAGATGACGACGACGTTGTCGTTCTTGTCGCGCATCAGCTCGAGCTCGTACTCCTTCCAGCCGAGGATCGACTCCTCGATGAGCACCTCGGTGGTGACGCTGGCCTGCAGGCCCGCCCCGCCGATGCGCCGCAGGTCGGCCTCGTCGTACGCCATGCCGCCGCCGGCGCCGCCCATGGTGAAGCTGGGCCGCACGACCACCGGGTACCCGAGGTCCTGCACGGCCTCGAGCAGCTCATCCATCGTGTGGCAGACGGCCGACCGGGCGCTCTCGGCGCCGATCGAGGCGACGACGTCCTTGAAGGCCTGCCGGTCCTCGCCCTTGCGGATCGCCTCGACGTCGGCGCCGATGAGCTCGACGCCGTACTGCTCGAGCACGCCCGCCTCGTGCAGCGCCATCGCGGCGTTGAGCGCGGTCTGCCCGCCGAGGGTGGGGAGCAGCGCGTCGGGCCGCTCCTTCGCGATGACCTTCGTGACGTACTCCGGCGTGATCGGCTCGACGTACGTCGCGTCGGCGAACTCCGGGTCGGTCATGATCGTGGCCGGGTTGGAGTTGATGAGGGTGACCCGCAGCCCCTCGGCCTTGAGCACCCGGCAGGCCTGCGTGCCGGAGTAGTCGAACTCGGCCGCCTGCCCGATGAGGATCGGCCCCGAGCCGATGACCAGGACGTGCTTGAGGTCCTCGCGCCTAGGCACCGGCACTCCCCATCAGGTCGCAGAAGCGGTCGAACAGGTAGGCCGCGTCGTGCGGCCCGGCCGCGGCCTCCGGGTGGTACTGCACCGAGAAGGCGACCAGCCGGCCGTCGCGGTGCAGCTCCAGCCCCTCGACGACGTCGTCGTTGAGGCAGACGTGGCTCACCGTCGCCTCGCCGTACGGCGTGCTGGTTGCCCGGTCGCGCGGGGCGTCGACCGCGAAGCCGTGGTTGTGCGCGGTGACCTCGACCTTGCCGGTGGTGCGGTCCATCACCGGCTGGTTGATGCCGCGGTGGCCGTAGTCGAGCTTGTAGGTGCCGAAGCCGAGCGCCCGGCCGAAGAGCTGGTTGCCGAAGCAGATGCCGAAGTACGGCACGCCGGCAGTGAGCACCTCCTTCAGGACGCCGACGGCGTGGTCGGCCGTCGCCGGGTCACCGGGGCCGTTGCTGAAGAAGACGCCGTCGGGCCGGACCGCCAGCACGTCCTGCGCCGACGAGCCGGCCGGCAGCACGTGCACCTCGATGCCCCGCTCGGCCATCATCCGGGGGGTGTTCGCCTTGATGCCCAGGTCGAGCGCGGCGACGGTGAAGCGCTTGTCCCCCAAGGGCTTCACGACGTAGGGCTCGGACGTCGAGACCTCGCCGCAGAGGTCGGCGCCGAGCATCTGCGGGCTGGCCAGCACCCGGTCGAGGGCGTCCGCGGGGAGCTCGCCGCTGAAGATGCCGGCACGCATCGCGCCGCGCTCGCGCAGGTGCCGGGTGAGGGCGCGGGTGTCGATGCCGCTGATCCCGACGACGCCCTGGGTGCGCAGCTCGTCCTCCAGGGAGCGCTTCGCCCGCCAGCTCGAGGTGATCCGCGAGGGGTCGCGCACGACGTACCCGCTCACCCAGATCCGGTCCGACTCCGGGTCCTCGTCGTTGACCCCGGTGTTGCCGATCTGCGGCGCCGTCATCACCACGACCTGCCGGTGGTACGACGGGTCGGTGAGCGTCTCCTGGTAGCCGGTCATGCCGGTGCTGAAGACCGCCTCGCCGAAGGTCTCCCCCACGGCGCCGTAGGCCTCGCCGCGGAAGGTGCGGCCGTCCTCGAGGACGAGCAGCGCCGGGGTCGTCATCGAGCGGCTCCAGGGGTGAGTCGGGGCATCAGGCCGGCTTGCCGTCCAGGACGGTGGGCGTGCCGCGCAGGAAGGTCGCGCGGACCCGGGCGGGCAGCTCCCTGCCGGCGAACGGCGTGTTGCGGCTGCGGCTCGCGCTCTGCGTGGGGTCGACGGTCCAGCGCGCGGCCGGGTCGACGAGCACGACGTTCGCCGGCTCCCCGACCGCGAGCGGCCGGCCGTGGTCCTCCAGGCGCCCGATCCGGGCGGGCGTCTCGCTCATCCGCTCGGCGACCTGGCGCCAGGTGAGCAGCCCGGGCTCGACCATCGTCGCGACCACCACAGAGAGCGCCGTCTCCAGACCGGTCATGCCGGGCAGGGCCGCGCCCCACTCGGTCTCCTTGTCCTCCAGCGCGTGCGGCGCGTGGTCGGTCGCGACGCAGTCGATGGTCCCGTCGGCGAGGCCCTCGCGGAGGGCGTCGACGTCGCCCTGGGTCCGCAGCGGCGGGTTCACCTTGTACGTCGGGTCGTAGCCGTGCGCGCAGTCGTCGGTGAGCAGCAGGTGGTGCGGCGTGACCTCGGCGGTGACGTCCCAGCCCTTGCCCTTGGCCCAGCGGATGAGCTCGACGCTGCCGGCCGTCGAGACGTGGCAGACGTGCAGCCGCCCGCCGACGTGCCCGGCCAGCAGGCAGTCGCGGGCGATGATCGCCTCCTCGGCGACCGCGGGCCAGCCGGTGAGGCCGAGCATCGACGAGTTGACGCCCTCGTTCATCTGGGCGCCGTCGGTGAGCCGCGGCTCCTGCGCGTGCTGGGCGATGACCCCGTCGAAGGCCTTGACGTACTCCAGCGCCCGGCGCATGAGCGAGGCGTCGCTCACGCACTTGCCGTCGTCGGAGAAGACCCGCACCCGCGCCGCGGAGTCGGCCATCGTGCCGAGCTCGGCCATGTCCTTGCCCTCGAGGCCGACCGTCACGGCGCCGACGGGGACCACGTCGCAGTGACCGGCCTCCTGGCCGAGCCGCTTGACCTGCTCGACCACGCCCGCCGTGTCGGCGACGGGGTTGGTGTTGGCCATCGCGTGCACCGCGGTGAAGCCGCCGAGCGCCGCGGCGAGCGTGCCGGACGCGACCGTCTCGGCGTCCTCGCGGCCGGGCTCGCGCAGGTGCGTGTGCAGGTCGACGAGGCCGGGCAGCAGCACGCAGCCCGCACCGTCGACCTCCTCGCCGCCGGTGAGCCCGGAGCCGATCTCGGCGATGACGCCGTCGGCCAGCCGGACGTCGACGGGGTCGCCCTCGCCGTACAGCAGGACGCTCTTCAGGACGTGGCTCACTCAGCACTCCCAATGGCCGGCTCGGCGCCGCCGAGCAGCAGGTAGAGGACGGCCATCCGGACGCTCACGCCGTTCGCGACCTGGTCGACGATGGTCGAGCGCAGGCCGTCCGCGACCTCGGACGCGATCTCCATGCCCCGCACCATCGGCCCGGGGTGCATGACGATC
>DATJGA010000288.1:0-4534 GCA_035495395.1 Mycobacteriales bacterium
GATCGTCGGCATCAGCCGCGACAGCGTCGAGGCGCAGGCGTCGTTCGCCGACAAGCGCGGCTTCGGGTACCCGCTGCTCGCCGACACCGACCGCGCCGTCGCCGCCCTGTACGGCGTGAAGGGCGGCCTGCTCGGCCTGTCCCCCGTGAAGCGGTCCACCTTCGTCGTCGGCCAGGACGGCGTGATCCTCGAGGCGTACGCCAGCGAGACGAACATGAACGCGCACGCCGACAAGGCGCTCGCGGCGCTCGGCGCCACCCAGACCGCCTGACCTGAGAAGGTGGGCGGGTGCCCACGCTGACCATCCCCGCCCGCTTCACCGGTCCGCCGGACTCGGCCAACGGGGGCGTCACGTGCGGTCTCGTCGCGCAGGCCACCGGCCTCGACGAGGTCACCCTCCGCACGCCGCCGCCGCTCGAGACGCCGCTGCGCGTCGTCGGCTCCGAGGTGCACGACGGGGAGACCCTGGTCGCCACCGCGGCCGCCGCGACGGTGGACCTGGTGCCGCCAGCGCCGGTGGGCGTGGCCGAGGCGCGCGAGGCCACCACCCGGTACGGCGGGCTCACCGAGCACCCGTTCCCCACCTGCTTCGTGTGCGGGCCGGCGAAGGCCGACGGGCTGCGGCTGTTCCCCGGGCCCGTCGGCGACGGCGTGGCCGCCACGCCGTGGGTGCCCGCCGACCAGGACCCGGTCATGGTCTGGGCCGCCCTCGACTGCCCGGGCGGCTGGTCGCTCGACCTCCCCGGACGGCCGATGGTGCTCGGTCGGATGGCGCTGCGGCTCGACGAGCTCCCGCAGCCCGGCGAGGAGCACGTCGTCATGGGCTGGCGGGTGTCGCTCGAGGGTCGCAAGGCCTTCACCGGCTCCGCCCTCTTCACCGCGGCCGGCGAGCTCCTCGCCGTCGCCCGGCAGACCTGGATCGCCGTCAGCCCGTGACCGGCTCCGGCACGGGGTGGCGGGTGTCGTAGGCGGCGAAGCGCGGGACGAGCAGGCCGGCCAGCACCGTGAGGCCGATGACGGCGAGGCCGCCGACGACGATGGACGCCTGCAGACCCACCACAGACGCCATCCCGCCGGAGCGGCCGTCGCCGAGGCGGGGGCCACCGGCGACGACGACGATGAACACCCCGCCGAGCCGGCCGCGCATCGCGTCCGGTGCGGCGGACTGCAGGATCGCCGAGCGGAAGACCGCCGACACCATGTCGGTGGCTCCGGCCCCGGCCAGCAGCAGCAGCGCCAGCCAGAGGTGGCTGGTCAGGCCGTACCCGACGATGCAGCCGCCGAAGGCGACGATCGAGACGAGCACGGCGAGGCCCTGCCGGTGCACCCGGCCGAACCAGCCGCCGAACGCGGCGCCGACGAGCGCCCCCAGGGCCATCGCGGAGAACATCGCGCCGGCCTCGGTGGGACCGCCGTGGAACACCTTGTCGGCCATCGACGGGAACAGCGCCCGGGGCATGCCGAAGACCATCGCGATGATGTCGACGACGAAGGTCATGTAGAGCACCTGCCGGGTGCCGAGGAAGCGCAGCCCCTCGACGACGCTGGCGAAGCCGGCCCGCGTGCCGCCGCCCTCGGGCGCCATCGGCGGCAGCAGCGAGATCGCCCAGAACGACGCGGCGAAGGACACCGCGTCGAGCAGGTACGCCGTGCCGAACCCCGAGACGGACACCAGCACGCCGGCGACCAGGGGGCCGGCGAACAGGCCGAGGTTGAACTCCGTCATGCGCAGCGCGTTGGCCTGCGGGAGCTGCTCCTTGGGGATGAGCCGCGGGATGATCGCGCCGCGGGCCGGCGACTCGACCGCGAACAGCCCGGCCTGCACGGCCACGATGACGTAGAGCAGCCAGGTCCAGTGCAGCCCCGCGAGCGCCTGCACGGCCAGCGCCGTCGACAGGCCGGCCTGGACCGTCGTCGTCGCGAGCACCAGCCGGCGGCGGTCGACCGCGTCGGCGACCGCCCCGCCGTACAGGCCGAGGACGACCAGGGGGACGAGGCCGACCAGGCCGACCAGGCCGACGGCGGCGGCGCTCCTCGTCTGGGCGTAGACCTGCAGGGGAACCGCCACGGCGGTGACCTGCACGCCGATCATGCTGATCGCGTCGCCGAGCACCAGTCGGCGGAACGGCTGCGAGGTGCGCAGCGGGGTGACGTCGAGCAGGTGCCGGCGCAGCAGACCGCTCACCTGCTCACCCGCTCCACCGGGACAGCCTCTCGCAACCCCCTTCGCGGGGCACGGCAGAATGGCCGTGACGGGTAACCCCCACGACGGAGCAGGAGCCCCACCGAGATGGCTGACACGGACTTCAAGCCGGGTCTGGAGGGCGTGATCGCCTTCGAGTCCGAGATCGCCGAGCCGGACAAGGAGGGCTCCGCCCTCCGCTACCGCGGCGTGGACATCGAGGACCTGGTCGGCACCGTCTCGTTCGGCAACGTGTGGGGCCTGCTCGTCGACGGCAAGTTCCGGCCCGGCCTGCCGCCGGCGGAGCCGTTCCCGCTGCCGGTGCACTCCGGCGACATCCGGGTCGACGTGCAGTCGGCCGTGGCCATGCTCGCGCCGGCGTGGGGCCTGCACCAGATGCTCGACATCGGCCTGGACCAGATCCGCGACGACCTGGCCCGGGTGTCCGTCATGGCGCTCGCGTTCGTCGCGCAGAGCGCGCGCGGCCTCGGCAAGCCGATGGTGCCGCAGAGCGAGGTCGACAAGGCCGAGACGATCGTCGAGCGGTTCATGATCCGCTGGAAGGGCGACCCCGACCCGCAGCACACGAAGGCCGTCGACGCGTACTTCGTCTCCGCCGCCGAGCACGGCATGAACGCCTCCACCTTCACCGCGCGGGTCATCGCCTCCACGGGCGCCGACGCCGCCGCCTCGATCTCCGGCGCCATCGGCGCGCTGTCCGGCCCGCTGCACGGCGGTGCGCCGTCCCGGGTGCTCACGATGCTGGACGACGTCGAGAAGAGCGGCGACCCGTCGGCGTACGTGAAGAAGGAGCTCGACGCCGGCCGCCGGCTGATGGGCTTCGGGCACCGCGTCTACCGCGCCGAGGACCCGCGCGCCCGCGTGCTCCGCCGTACGGCGGCCGAGCTGGGCTCGTCGCGGTACGAGGTCGCCGAGGCGCTCGAGAAGGCGGCGATCGAGGAGCTCACCAACCGCTACCCCGACCGCCCGCTGCGCACGAACGTGGAGTTCTGGTCCGCGGTCGTCCTCGACTTCGCCGAGGTGCCCGCGCACATGTTCACGTCGATGTTCACCTGCGCCCGCACCGCGGGCTGGAGCGCGCACATCCTCGAGCAGAAGAAGCTCAACAAGCTCATCCGCCCGTCCGCCCGGTACGTCGGACCCGGGCCGCGCCCGGTCAGCGACGTGCCCACGGGGGACCTGCCCGCTGGGAACGCCGTCTGATGGTCGAGATCCCCGCCGACCTGCTCCCGAAGGACGGCCGCTTCGGCTCCGGGCCGTCGAAGGTGCGCCCCGCGCAGCTCGCCGCGCTGCAGGCCGCCGCCGGCGTCATCGGCACCTCGCACCGGCAGCCGCCGGTCAAGGCGCTCGTGGGCCGCATCCGCGCGGGCCTCGCCACGCTGTTCGACCTGCCCGACGGGTACGAGGTGGTGCTCGGCAACGGCGGAGCCACCGCCTTCTGGGACGTGGCCGCGTTCAACCTCGTGCGCGACCGCGCCCAGCACCTCGTCTTCGGCGAGTTCGGTGCCAAGTTCGCCGAGGGCGTCGCCGCCGCGCCGTTCCTGGGAGCGCCGTCGGTGCTGTCGGCCGAGCCGGGCTCCGCGCCCGACTTCGCGCCCGCGCCCGAGTTCGACGTCTACGCGACGCCGCACAACGAGACCTCGACGGGCGTCGCCCGCCCCGTGCGCCGACCGGCCGCGGACGCGCTGCACCTCGTCGACGCCACCTCGGCCGCCGGCGGGCTGGCCGTCGACGTCAGCGAGACCGATGTGTACTACTTCGCGCCGCAGAAGTGCTTCGCCTCCGACGGCGGCCTCTGGGTCGCGCTCATGTCGCCCGCCGCCGTGGAGCGGGTCGGCTCGCTCAAGGACCGGTGGAAGCCGGCCTTCCTCGACCTGCAGACCGCGATCGACAACAGCCGGCTGGACCAGACCTACAACACCCCGGCGGTCGCCACGCTCGTCATGCTCGCGGACCAGGTCGAGTGGATGAACGCGCAGGGCGGGCTGGCCTGGTGCACCTCCCGTACGGCGGACTCCGCGAACCGGCTCTACACCTGGGCCGAGAAGTCGCCGTACGCGACGCCCTTCGTCAGCGAGCCGCTCCGGTCGCACGTGGTCGGCACGATCGACTTCTCCGACGACGTCGACGCGAGCGCGGTCGCCAAGGCGCTGCGGGCGAACGGCGTGGTGGACACCGAGCCGTACCGCAAGCTCGGGCGCAACCAGCTGCGCATCGCGATGTTCCCGGCGATCGAGCCGGACGACGTCGAAGCGCTGACCGCCTGCATCGACCACGTGGTGGAGCACCTCTGACCGAGCCGCTGCCCCAGGCGTGGGTGCCGCGGGTGGT
>DATJGA010000289.1:0-4398 GCA_035495395.1 Mycobacteriales bacterium
GTCCGGGAGCCGGTCGCTGCCCGGGGCGGCGTCGGCGCGGACGTCACCGGCCGCGTCGGTCAGCACGGTGCAGCCGTGGGAGGACGCGCCCGCGACGGCGGGGACCGAGACAAGCAGCAGGGCGACGGCGACAGCAGGACGGACGGCACGCACGTCGGGAACCTCCGGTATGACTGGGTACGACCGGTTTCGCGCAGTGTGAGCCGCCGGCCGAGCAGGGGTCAAGGGTCACCGGGTACCGGGCGCCGCGAGGCGTAGCGGTTGCAGCCGCGGGTACACGGCTCGCAGGGACCGACGGACGGTCACCACGACGGACCGGCGGTGCAGGCGATGAACCCGTTGCTGGAGCTGGCGGCGCTGCTCGTGATCCCGGGCCTCATCGTGCTGGCGCTGCTCATGGAGTGGCTCGAGCGCACCTTCGCGCAGCGGGTCGTGGCCGACGACATCGCCCGGCTCCTCGCGGACGAGATGGAGATCGAGCGCCTCGAGGCGAGCATCGCCCTGGCCGCCGAGCCGCTGTTCTTCAACCCGAACGCCGGGTGAGCCGACCTCGGCAGCGGCAGCCGCGTCTCCGGCCTACGCTCGGCCCGTGACCGGTGCCGTCGTCCTCCTGCTCGTGGCCGTGATCCTCGCCGGCACGTGGACCCCCTCGCCCATCGAGCTGACGGTCCGCGACGGAGCGCTTCGCGTCCGTCTCAAGGGCAAGGACGCGTTCTACGCCCTGTCACGCGGCATCACCGTCCCGCTCACCGGCGTCAAGGACGTCTCCGTGGCGTCCACGCACGCGGTCCGCCGTACCGGCCTGCGGCTCCCGGGCACCGGTGTCCCGGGTGTCATCCGCGCCGGGTCGTACGGCACCGGCAGCCGACGGGACCTCTGGCTGGTACGGCGGGCACCCGAGCTGCTCGTCATCGAGCTGCAGCCGGGGCAGCGCTACCGGCGGGTCGTGCTGCAGGTCCCGGACCCGCAGGCCGAGGAGGCCCGGCTGCGCGCCGCCCTGGGCGCGCCCAGCAGCGCCTGAGCCGTCACCGGGCAAGGACACGAGCGGCCCGCCGCAACAGCTCGGCGAGCCCGAAGGCCACGGCGACGCTGATCGCGGCCACGAGGACCGCCTTGACCTCGGCGGGCGCCCCGAGCGGCCGCAGCGCGACCGCCGCACCCAGCAGCACCGGCGTCTGCACGACGAACGCGGCGTACGAGGTGCGCGCGAGCGGAGCGGTCCAGCGGTAGGCCCGGTCGAAGCGCTGGGTCAGCCCGAGGACCCAGACGGCGCCGAGCACCGCGATCACCGACTCGCACGCCACGAAGCCGAGCGCCGCCCAGTGCGCGCCGCCGAGCAGCTCCTCGCCGTCGACCCCGAGGCCGAGGGTCGTGCCGGCGACGACCAGCAGCGCACCCGCGGCAGCGAGCGTGGCGGTCCGGCACCGGCGCTGCAGCTCAGCGGGCACCTCCCTCGCCCAGCCGCGCCGGGAGGCGACGACGCCGAGGCCGAACAGGGTGATGCACGCGGGCCACTCCCACAGGTTGAGGTCGGTGAAGCTCTCGGACCCGAGCGGCCAGGCCAGCCGGACGAGGAACGTCGGCAGCACGATCGCGGCGGTCGCGACACCTAGCGCCCGCGCACCGACCGGCGTGGACAGCCGCGTTGCGCGGGCCGGTCGCACGGCCACCCACCCGGCGTACACCAGGGAGAAGACGAGCAGCGCGCCCACGAACCACAGCGGTCCTGCGTCGGGCTGTCCGTCCGAGCCGAGGAACTCGTCCCAGTACGAGCCGTAGGCGTTGCCCCAGCGGTGGTCCACGGCGTACACGACGGGCGGCTGGACGACCGCGACGTAGACGACGAACGGGACCCCGAGCCGCAGCAGGCGGTCGCGCGCGAACCGCCCCGGCCCCTTGCGCTCGACCGCAGGCGCCGTGAGCAGCCCGGCCACGAGGAACAGCAGCGGGATGAGCAGCAGGCTCACCGGCCCGACCACGGCCATGAGCACGCCGGTGGAGACGGGCGAGAGGGTGACCTCGCGGGCGTCGCCGTACGACCACCAGCCGGTGTCCGTGTACCCCAGCACGCCGTGGATCGCGATGATCGCCGCGATGAGGACGACCTTGAGGTTGTCCAGGTGCACGAGGCGCCCCGGCGCGGGGACCGGCCCAGGCGCCCCGCGGGAGAGCACAGCCCGCGCAACCGTGGCCATGCACCCAGCGTCCAGCGCCGCCCAGGGCGGGGGCTAGAGGCGGAAGGCCCGTCGCAGGGTCAGCGCAGCAGCGTCTGTGCGAGGGCGACGACCGCGGCCAGCACCATGAGCACCGCCCACACCCACCAGCCGCGCCTCGCCTGCTTCGGCGTGATCGGGTGCATCCGCGTCGTGGGGCCGACGGCGTACGGGAGGGACGACACCCCGCGCGCCTGGTAGTTGCGCATCGTCTCCTCCGTCCAGCGCAGTCCGTCCCAGCGGCGCAGCCTGTAGGTGTTCTCCGGACCGAGGTACATGACCTGGCGCTGCCACTGCTCCCGGAGCCAGGTGTTGAAGGCGAGCTCCTGCGGGTCCCAGTACCAGCCCGGCTTCTGCGGCGCGTCGCTCATGCGCGCAGGTTCCGCGTCACCTGCTGCCGGGCGGCGAGCTGGTCGTCCGGCGGGTACTCGACGTGCTCCAGGCAGAGCCCGTACGGCGGAGCCACGGCGACGTCCGAGGCGCGGGCACCGAGGGCCAGCAGCGAGCCCGGCCACTCCACCGGCCGGCGACCCTCCCCGACCGCGAGCAGCGCGCCGACGAGCGAGCGGACCATGGAGTGGCAGAACGCGTCGGCCTGCACGGTCGCGACGAGCACCCCGTCCGGGGTCCGCTCCCACTCCAGCCGCAGCAGCGTGCGGACGGTCGTGGCGCCCTCCCGGCGGCGGCAGAAGGCCGCGAAGTCGTGCAGCCCGAGCAGGTGCTGCGAGGCCGCCTGCAGGGCGCCGAGGTCGAGCGGGCGCGGCCACACGAGGGTGTCGTGCCGGCGCAGCGGGTCGACCGCCTCCGGGCTGTCGGCGACGCGGTACGTGTACGTGCGGGACAGGCCCGAGAACCGCGCGTCGAAGCCGTCGGGTGCGGCACCGACCCGCCGTACCCGGACGTCGTGCGGGAGCACGCCGTTGAGGCGGCGCAGCAGGAGCGGGTCGCCGGCCAGCTCGGCGGGCAGGTCCACGTGCGCGACCTGGCCGCGGGCGTGCACGCCCGCGTCGGTGCGCCCGGCGACCGTCACCCGTGGCAGGTCCTCGCGACGCGCGAGGGTGCGCAGAGCCTGCTCGAGCTCGCCCTGGACGGTGCGGGTCTCGTGCTGGAAGGCCCAGCCGGCGAACGCCGTGCCGTCGTACGCGAGGTCGAGCCGGACACGCACGAGCCCGCCCTCCCCGGTGGGGAGCGCGGGCTCGTCGGACGTGCTGGTTACTTCTCGCCCTCGGCGTCGCTCTCGGCGGCGCCCTCGGCGGCCGGTGCCTCGGGCTCCTGGGCCTGCGGCGCGTCAGCGGTCTCCGCCTGGGTCTCCTCGGCCGGGTACTCCGCCGCGACGGGCTCGGCAGCCTCGACCTCGGCAGCGGCCTCGGCCGGCTGCTCCGCGGCGGGCTCCGCACCGGGCTCCTGCGCCTGCGGGGCCTGGGCGGTCTCGGCCTCGGTCTCCTCGGCCGGGTAGCTGGTCGACGGCTCGTCGGCTGCGGCGGCCTCGGCCGCGACGGCAGCGGCGGTCGGGGACTCCTTGGCCAGCTCCTCGGCCGCCTCGCGGGTCGCGCCGGTGGGGGCCTTCTTCGGGGCCGACTTGGTGCCGCGCGCGCGCTCGGCCTCGCCGACCGCCTGCTGGGCGATGGTCAGGGCCTCGACGAGCTCGATGATCGCCATGGGCGCGTTGTCGCCCTTGCGCGGGCCGAGCTTGACGATGCGCGTGTAGCCGCCGGGGCGGTTCGCGTAGCGCGGGCCGATCTCGTCGAAGAGCGTGTGCACGACGCTCTTGTCGTTGAGCCGCTTGAGCACCTGGCGACGCGCGTGCAGGTCACCGCGCTTGGCGAAGGTGATGAGGTGCTCGGCGTACGGGCGCAGCCGCTTGGCCTTCGCCTCGGTGGTGGTGATCCGGCCGTGCTCGAACAGCGCCTCGGCGAGGTTCGCCAGCATGTGCCGCTCGTGCGCGGGGCTGCCACCCATCCGGGGGCCCTTGGTGGGCGTAGGCATCGCGTTCTCCTGTCAGATGCGGGGAGCCCGGGGGCTCCCGTGGGGGCGGTACCGCGGTCGCGGTGTCCCTGTCTGGCATGTGCTGCGGGTCGTGCACCCGGTACGGCGGTCGCCCGCCGTACCGGGCCTCGTGCGGTGGTGCCTAGTACTGCTCGGTCTCGGTCCAGGTGCCGCTGTCGTCGTCGCCCTCGGTGAAGGT
>DATJGA010000290.1:0-3713 GCA_035495395.1 Mycobacteriales bacterium
CCGACGGTGACCTGCTCCGGCAGCATGCCGTCGGGGCCGCGGTCGGCGAACAGCAGCCGGTGCAGGGGACCGTTGCGGGTGTTGCTCGTCGGCGCCCAGTGCGTGACGACGTGCGCGGAGGCACGGGTCAGGGCGACGTACGCGAGGCGAAGGGACTCCCCCGCGTCCTCGGTCGCGTGCACGCTGCGGCGGGCGGCGTACCCCTCCCCGTCCGGTCCGCCCACGTCGAGCACCCGCACCCCGTCGGGGTCGTGCAGGGTCAGCGGGTCGGGGGTGCGGGGGACGAACTTGTCCCACAGGAACGGTGCGTAGACGACCGGGAACTCCAGGCCCTTGCTGCGGTGGACGGTGATCACCTGCACCGACTCGGCGTCCGACTCGAGGCGACGGCTGCGCTCCTCGGTCTGGTCGGCGGCGGCCTCGGCCATCCGGTGCTGCAGCCAGCCGACCATCGAGGCGACGCCGAAGCGGCCCTCTGTGGCGGCCTGGTGCAGCACCTGGCCGATGTGCCGCAGGTCGGTGAGCCGCCGCTCGCCCTGCTCCTGCGCGAGGAGCCGGGCGACCATCCGCTGGCCGGCCGCCTCGAGCAGGGCCGCCACCCCGCGCCGGGACAGCAGCTCGCCCCACTCGTGGAGCGTGACGCTGAGCTCGTCGAGCGCGCTGTCGTCGTCGGCGGCGAGCCGCTCGGGCGTCCAGCCGAGGAAGTCGGTCAGCGCAGCGGCCCGGGCCAGCCCGGTGCGCTGCGGCTGCTCCAGGGCGCTGAGCAGCGCGAGCCAGTCCTGGGCGGCGCCGGACAGGAACACGCTCGAGGTGCCGGTCAGCACCACCGGGACCCGGGCGGTCCGCAGGGCGTCGCGGATGTAGCCGGCCTCCTTGTTGGTGTACACGAGCACGGCCACGTCCCCCGGCCGGACCGGCCGCTCGGCGTCGCCCACCTGGAGCCGGGCCGGGCCGGAGAGCAGCCCGACGACGTCGGCGGCGACGTCGCGGGCGACGTAGGCCCGGACCGGGTCGACCTTGAGGACGGCGTCCTGGCCGGGCGTGACCGCCTCACGCTCCACGACCCGGATCCGGAACGGCGCGCCGGCCCCGCTCAGCCCGCGGTGGCCGCGGGCGGCCGCGACCGGGTGCACGACGATCCGCTCGTCGCCGAGCGCGGCACCGTCGAGGAGGTGGCCGAGGGCCTGCAGCAGCGGCCGGTCGCTGCGCCAGTTGGTGCCCAGGGTGGCGGTGTCCCCGCCGGACCCGGTCGCCCGGAGGTAGGTCACCACGTCCGCGCCCCGGAAGGCGTAGATCGCCTGCTTGGGGTCGCCGATCAGCACCAGGGTGCGGTGCCCGTGGAACGTGCTCTCGAGGATCTCCCACTGCACCGGGTCGGTGTCCTGGAACTCGTCGACCATCACCACCCGGTAGCGGCTGCGCACCCGGGCCCGGGCCGCGGCCCCGGTGGCCGGGTCGACCAGCGCGTCGCGCAGGTGCACGAGCAGGTCGTCGTAGTCCATCAGCCGGCGGCCCCGCTTGCGCTCGTCCACCTGCCGGCGGGTGGTCTCCGCGAGCCGGCGCCGGACGTCGGCGACCGAGTCCCGGGCCGCGCCGAGCGGTTCGAGGCGCGCCTGCCGGTCCCCGACCGCCGCGTTGCCGATGCGGGTGGCCGCGGCCAGGTCGAACGGCGGTGCGGGCGCGCCCGGCCCGGCGTACATCCGGAGGTACAGGTCGCGCACCACCTCCGCCGTGACGTCGGCGGTGGACTCGGTGAACGTGAGGTCCGGGTCGACGTCGGCCGCCACCCCGAGCCCCGCCAGCATCTGCAGGCAGAAGCCGTGGGTGGTGGCGATCGTCGCGGCGTCGAACTCCGCGACCGCCTGCGCCAGCCGGTCCCGGCGTACGGCGACCTCGGCGTCCGACCCCGTGGCGAGCAGCACCAGGACCGGGTCGGCCGAGGCCCGTGCAACCGCGGGGTCGGCCAACGCCGACGCCGTCGTCACGAACCGCTCGCGGACCCGCTCCCGGAGCTCGACCGTCGCCGCCCGCCCGAACGTCACCAGCATCAGCTCGTCGATGCGGGCCAGGCCCTCGGCGACGTACCGCGCGGCCAGCGTGGCGATGGTGTGCGTCTTGCCGGTGCCGGCGCTGGCCTCGAGCACGGTGGTGCCCGTGGGCAGGTCGCCGCAGGGGTCGAAGACCCGGTCCGCCGCCATCAGAACATCCCCTCGTGGTCGAGCAGCGGGTCCCACACCTGCCGGGCGAGCTGCCCGAACCGGTGCTGCTCGTCCGCGAACGGCTCCCCGCGCACGGCCGGCTGCCCGAGCAGGTCGCGCAGCCGCGCGTCGCCCCACACCCGGCGGTGCTCGGCGTCGTCGAAGTCGCCGATCTCCCGGCCGTCGTTGAGACTGCGGCGCCACTCGGTGGCCGCCTTCGCGACGGCTCCCGCGACCGGCGAGCCCGCCCGCCGACGCTCGGCGTACACGCTCGACGTCCTCGGGGCCAGCGGCAGCGGCTCGCACAGGCCGAGCCGGTAGAGGGCCACCAGCGTGCCGAGCGCGACCACGGCGTCCTCGGGGGTGGGCGGCACCAGCCCGGCCATCGCCGGCCCGTCGCTGCCCCGGCCCACGGTGGCGGCCCGCCAGTCGCGCCCCGGCCGGCCGGCCACGAGCGCCAGCAGCTGCACCCAGGCACGGACCCGGTGCTTGGCACCGAGCCGGGAGTACTCGACCCGCACGATCCGGTCGTCGTGCACGCCCGGCACGGTGCCGGAGAGCCGGCTGCCGTCGGGCAGGACGACGGTGACGTCGAGCGCATCCGCGTCCCCGGCGCGCAGCCCGGCGGTCTTGGTGACCAGGTCCTCGACGTTGCGGGCCAGCGGGGTGACGACCGCGTCGCCGAGCGCCCCCGGCGGGAGCTCGCCCCGCAGCCGCTCCGCGCGGACCGCCGCGTCCCGGCCGACGCCCGCCAGGCCCGCCCGCAGCAGGCGGTCGCCGACGGCCCAGTCCGCGAGCCCCTTCACCTCGACGGGAATGGCGTCTTCGGTCTCCTCGCCCTCGTCGACCGAGGTCAGCCCGAGCCGCTGGCGCAGGAAGGCGCGCACCGGGTGCTCCAGGAAGCGGACCAGGTCGTCGAGGTCGACCGCCGCGTCCTCCCGCGGGGCCAGCGGCTTGTCGAGGAAGGCGCCGGCGGCGGCCCGCGGCTCCAGGAGGGCCGCGGCCCCGGACCGGGCGGCCGCGTCGAAGCTGAACGGACCCGGCTCGCCCAGCGCGCCGGCGACGAAGTTGCGCCCGTCGAACGGCTGGAGCGGGTGCCGCACCACCACGTCGGGGAGCAGGTCGAGCAGCTCGCCCAGCGGCACGGCCGGGGGCCGCTCGGCTCCCGTGCGCTCGTCGGCGCCGGTGTACAGCACCACCAGCCGCTCCTCTGCCGCCAGCACGGCGTCCAGGAACAGCTGCCGGTCCTCCGCGCGCGGTTCGCGCTCGCCGACCTGCGGGGTGCGGGCCAGCACGTCGTCGCCGTCGACGTGCGTCTGCCGTGGGAACACGCCGTCGTCGAGCCCGAGGAGGCAGACGACCCGGTGCGGGACGGACCGCATCGGCACCATCGTGCACATGGTCAGGTGGCCGGTGCGGAAGTTCGCCCGTGTGGGCCGGCCGCGCAGCCGGTGGGCGAGCAGCGCCCGTGCGTCGGAGAGCCCGAGCCGCACGACGTCGGCCCGGTCGCCCGCG
>DATJGA010000291.1:0-2614 GCA_035495395.1 Mycobacteriales bacterium
GCTCGCCCCGTGGGTGAGCACGAGCTTGTGGTTGAACTGCGGCTGCGGGTGCACGCCCGTCCACGGCTTCCCCGGCTGGTACAGCGCGGCGATCGTGTACTCGTCGCGGTCGAGGTAGCCCTCCTCGACGCGGACGATGAAGGGCACCGTCACGCCGGTCTGCGTCGTCGTGGTGGCGATCGTCCCGGCCGGTGGCGGGTTCTTCGGGTCGTAGTCCTGGTACGTCGAGGCAACCCCGGAGCCGGCTGCGCTGGCGTGCAGCTGGGTCGTCCCGGCCGGCAGGTACTTCAACGTGTACGACGCCGCCTTGTGGCACTGCTTGCCCGTCGTCCCGGCGGCGCACGCCCACGGCTGGATCTGCGGGCCGGAGAAGACCGGGCCGTCGATCGAGTGGTTGGTGACCCACAGCAGGTAGCGGCTCGTGCTGCCGTTCGTCGTGAGCGCGACCCGGATCAGGCTCCGGCCCGCGGGCAGCCCGGTGACCAGCCCGACGTACCGCGAGCCCTGGTGCGCGAACAGCCGCGTGACGTCCCGGCCGGCCGCCTCGACCCGCGCCAGGCGCGACCCGGGCAGCGGGGTCACGGCGACGAGGGCGTCACCGCCCGAGACCAGGTCGGCCCGGCCGGACAGCACCTGGACGAGGTCGTGCGGCGTGACGTACACGGCCGGCGAGGCCTGGGCCCGGACGACGAACGGCACGACGGCGACGGTCGCGGCGACGAGGGCGAGCAGACGAGCGCGTGGGCGAACGCGGACCGACAAGGGGGGCTCCAGGGCTCGGGGGCGTCTCCCGCGGGTTTCGTCGCCGTACCGGGGTTCCCTGCCGAACCGGACAAATCTCCCACATGGTGAGACAGCAGGAGAAGTGCCGCAGAGGGCGAAGCCTGTCAGGGACCACCGTGTCGAACCGGGAGCGCCCATGTCGCGTCGCCGTACCGCTCTGCTCGCCGCCGTCGTCCTGGGGTCCGGCCTCCCCGTCGCCGCCACCGCCCTCGCCGCCGCACCCTCGTGCGGAAGCGGGCTGACCCCGCCCGCGCTCAGCTTCGGCAAGCGGGTGTACATCGACACCGTCCGGCCCGGCGGCGAGCCGGTCTCCGTCATCGGCCAGGACGGCTCGATCAACGTGTCGGCGCACGGCGGCACGACCCACCTCTACAAGGACCCGAACGCCCTCGCGGCCGGTGGCGTCGACCTGGCCAGCACCTACTCCAACCAGACCCTGAACTGGCGCTCGACCGACGGCGGCAAGCACTGGAAGTACGTCGGCACCGCCGGCCAGGAGGCCGGGCCGCACACCGTGACGTCCACCGGCTTCTCCGACCCCGACTACGCGATCGACGCCGCCGGCCGCATCTACAACACCGAGATCGACCTCGCGAACGTGTCGGTCTTCTCCAGCGGCGACGACGGCCAGACCTACAGCCGGGGCGTCGCCGAGGTGACCAGCGGCGACCGGCCGTGGCTGACCGCGGGCGGGCGCGACGAGGTCTACCTGTACGTCAACACCTTCCAGCAGGTCTTCCGCTCCACCGACGGCGGCCTCACCTGGCGCCTGCAGTCGCAGAACAACAGCGCCGGCCCCGACGCGAAGATGTACGTCGACCCGCTGAACCAGGACGGCCTCATCGGCCCGCACAACCCGCAGGGCGTCACCATCTCCGCGGACAACGGCAAGACCTGGAAGGCGTACGACGGGGCCAAGCTCGACAAGACCGTCGACTTCTTCGGGGCCGTCGCCGTCGACAAGGCGGGGAACGCCTACCGCGCGGCCGCCGGCGGCTACACCGGTCCGGGCGACACCAAGGTCACGGGCGGCACGGTGACGTTCAACTCCTTCGACCGCAAAGCGCTCCGCTGGGGCAAGCCGGTCCGCATCCCGGCACCGGACGGCGACATGCTCTGGCCGTGGGTCGTGGCCGGCGACGACGGGCACGTGGCGGTGGCCTGGCTGCAGCGGCTGCCCGCGCACAAGGACCGGTTCGAGATGTACGTCGCGGCGACGGCCAACGCGCACGGCACGACGGTTCGCTGCTCGAACGGCAGCACGCGCTTCGTGCCGTCGCAGTGGACCGTGGCCGACGCCTCGCACGGGCCGGTCCACGTCGGCGACATCTGCCTCAACGGCACCGCCTGCAACGCCTCGAGCTCGTTCACCTCGGGAGACCGCCGGCTCGGCGACTTCTACACGGTGAACTACGACAAGGACGGCCGCGTCTTCGTCGTCGGCGGCAGCACGGTGCGGCCCGGCAAGGACGGGAACCTGCCGACCAGCGTGCCCATCTTCGTCGCCGCGACGAGCGGACCGAGGATGATCGCCACGCCGATGCGCACCCGACCGTCGCGCGAGCCCTGCGGGCTCAACCCGCTGTGCTGAGCGGGCTCAGCCCTTGAGGCCGTAGTCCTTCAGCAGACCGCGGCTGATGATGGTCTTCTGGATCTCCGAGGTGCCCTCGCCGATGAGCAGGAACGGCGCCTCGCGCATGAGCCGCTCGATCTCGTACTCCTTGGAGTACCCGTAGCCGCCGTGGATGCGGAACGACTCCTGCGTGACCTCGGCGCAGTACTCGCTCGCGAGCAGCTTGGCCATGCCGGCCTCGACGTCGTTGCGCTTGCC
>DATJGA010000292.1:0-10697 GCA_035495395.1 Mycobacteriales bacterium
GCGCCCAGCGCGGTCGCCAGCGCACCGGCGCGCACCGGTTCGGGGAAGAAGAACTGGCTCCAGCCCACCAGGTCGAACAACCCCTCCGGCTCGTACGACGTGGCGTCGGCGACCACGAGCTCGAGCCGCTCCGCGACCCCCACCTGCTCGGCACGTGCGCGTCCGTAGGCCACGAGGTCGGGAGCGAGCTCGACGCCGACCGCCGTGGCCGTCGGGAAGGCCCGAAGAAGCGCGGTCAGACGGGACGCCACCCCGCAGCCCAGCTCGAGCAACCGGCCGCCCTGCTCGAGGGCCGCCACCACCGTCGGCAGGTCCTCGAGGTCCTTGCGGACCATGGCCGGTCCGGCAGGCACCGTCGGGTCGAAGCTCGCGCCGCGCGCCACGAGCAGCCGGTCGCCCGCCGGCAGCTGCCAGTAGTCCGCGACCGGGCTGAGCGCCGCGGCCAGCTGCTCGGTGCGCACCCGGCCGAAGCCCAGGACCGCCTCGAGCGACACCGGGCTCTCGCCCTGCACCACCTGGCGCCAGCCCTCGGTCAGCGCCCAGCCGCCGTCGACCTGCTCCGCGACGCCGTACGCCGCGAGGACCCCGAGCACCGCGGTGAGCCGGTCGGCGTCCACCCCCGCCTCCTGCGGGCCGGTCCCGGCCGCGAGCCGGTCGAGCAGGCCCTCGTCGTGGGCCGCGAGGAGCAGCGCGGCGACCTGCCCCGCCCGCTGCAGCGCGTCCAGCTGGTCGAGCGCCACCGCCCACGGGGGTGCCTGGTCCTCCGCCACGCCGACACCGTACCGACGCCCGGGCCCTTCGCCTCTGGCGCACCGCTGGGCCCGGGCAGACGCTCGGAGCAGCCTCTGGAGGTGTCCATGACGACCGTCCGCGAGCGCTCCCCGAAGACCGCTGCGTCTCCTGGCGCGTGGCTGGGACGGGCGTGGACCGCCGTGGTCGTCATCCCCGTCTTCGCCGTCGCGTCCTTCGCCCTCGGCTACGTGCTCTACGACCTGCTCGGCTACAAGCCGGAGAACAACGACGCCCCGCTCTGGGTGGACGTGCTCGTCGCGCTCGTCCTGCTGGTCGTGCTCCTCGCCCCGTGCGTCGGGGCCGTCGTCTACGGCCGCCGGGCCGGACGTCCGGGGCTCGTCCCGACGGTGCTCGGCGCGCTCGCCGGCCTCGGGCTCACGGTGCTCACGGTCGTGACCACGGTCGCGGACGCCGTGCGCTGACCGTCGGCTCAGGCGAGCAGCGCGGCGACGCGGTCCTCGAGGCCGTCGGGGATCTCGAGCACCTTGCTCCGGCTGGTGGCCCCGCTGGCCAGGCTGACCTCGTACGGCCGCAGCCCGAGCGCCTCGGCCACCGCCGTCATCGCCGCCGCCGTCGCGGCGCCGTCGACGGCCCGCTCCTGGACCTTCACGACCAGCTCCGTGCCGTGGTGCCCGCCGACGGCGGTGTGCGGGTACCCCGGCTTCACGCGGATCCCGATCTTCACTCGTACGTCACCTTCACGACGTCGCTGACGGGGTGCGCCTGGCAGGCGAGCCGCCAGCCCTCGTCCAGGTCCTCCTGCTCCAGCACGCTGTTGTTGTCCATCCGGACCTCGCCCTCGACGAGCATCACCGAGCACGCGCTGCACGCGCCCTCCCGACAGGAGTACGGCGCGTCGAGCCCCTTGTCCAGCAGCAGGTCGAGCAGCTTGGTGCTCTCCGGCCAGGCGAGCTCGTGGCTCTCCCCGTCCAGCTCGACGTGCAGCGCGACCACCTTCTCCCCCTCGACGGGTACGGCGGCCTCCACCTCCGCCCAGGGGTCGCCCTGCAGCGAGGTGTACCGCTCGATGTGGATCCGGTCGCGGCTGACCCCGAGGCCCTTGACGACGTCGGCGGCGCAGTCCATGAACGGCGCCGGCCCGCAGATGAAGGTCTCGCCGCGCACCCACGGCTCCACGAGCAGCGACAGCGGCTTGTGCGAGGGCAGCCCCTGCACGGACTCCAGCCAGTGCAGGACGACGAGGCGCTCGGGGTGCTCGGCGACGAGCTGGCGCAGCTCGGCGTGGAAGATGACCGACCGCTCGTCGCGGTTGGCGTAGACGAGGAACATCCGGCCGGTGCCGTGCGCGAGCGTCGCCTTGATGATGCTCATGACGGGCGTGATCCCCGACCCGCCGGCGAGCAGCAGCAGGTCCACGTCGTACGAGTGCGGGGTGAAGGTGCCGCTGGGGGCGAGCACGTCGACCTCGGTGCCCTCGACGACGTTGTCGCAGACCCAGTTCGAGCCGCGACCGCCCTCGACCCGCTTGACGGTGATCTTCAGGTGGTCGTCGACGCCGGGCGCGCTCGAGACGCTGTAGCAGCGCGCGACGACGCCGTCCTCGTGCGGCAGCCGCAGGGTGAGGAACTGCCCCGGCTTGTACGTGAACCCCTCGGGGGTGTCGAACACGACGGAGTGCGCGTCGCCGGTCTCCTGCACGACCTCGCGGACGCGCAGCCGCAGCCGCTCACTCGTCACGCGTGACCACCCCCACCGCGCCGGCCAGCACCGCGTCGCGGATGGTGTCGCTCAGGTGCGGGCACGTCTCGCCCACCTGCAACGACGCGCGCTGCGGGCAGACGGCGCTGTCCTCCTGCCACTGGATGGACGTCTGCTCGGCGCTGAACTTCGACACCAGCACGGTGGTGCCGCAGCGCCCGCAGGTGACCGGCTCCATCAGGTGGCGGCCTGCTTGGCGGCGGCCTGCTCCATGAGCTCCTTCTGCCAGAAGTCGACGGCCTTCGTCGTGTCGATCTCGAACTCGAAGCGCTTGGTGCTCTCCGGGTCGATGTCGGCGACGTCGACGTAGAACTGCTCGTACCACCGGCGGAGCTGGTAGACCGGCCCGTCCTCCTCGCACAGCAGCGGGTTGTCGATGCGGGTCTTGTTCTTCCAGATCCGCACGTCCTCGAGGAAGCCGCTGCCGATGCCGTCGAGCATCTTGCGCGCGATCGTCTCGTTGGTCGCGTCGTCGAACTCCGGCTTCTTCTTCATGACCATGCCGTAGTTGAGGACGAAGCTGTTGTTGTCGACCGGGTAGTGGCAGGTGATGAGGACCGTCTCGAACGTCATCTCGCCGTACTTGGTCCAGAGCTTGTCCACGAGGTACGACGGGCCCCAGTAGGTCGCGTCGCTGACCGTCTGCTGGCCCTCGTACTGGCCGATGTCGATGGGGGCGCCGGTCGCGGCGATCTCGTGGGTCGTGCCCGCGTAGTACTGCGTGCAGATGTGGCCCTCGAAGACGTTCTTGAAGTACGTCGGCAGGCCCTTGTGGATGTAGTAGAAGTGGGCCATGTCGACCATGTTGTCGATGATGTCGCGGCAGTGGGAGTTGACCGAGGTGCTCTCCCAGTGCCAGCTCGTCCACTCGCCGTCGTCGTAGCCCTCGATCGCCGGGATCGTCACGTCCTCCGGCGGCGGGTTGCCCTCGGGGTCGTGCCACACGAAGACCTGGTCGTCGACCTCCATCGCGGTCCACGCCCGGGTGCGGGCGCGCGGGGGCACCCGCCGCGCGTACGGGATCTCCTGGCACTTGCCGTCGCCGCCCCAGCGCCACGAGTGGAACGGGCAGGCGACGACGTCGCCGATGACCTCGCCCTGCGACAGGTCGCCGCCCATGTGCCGGCAGTAGCTGTCGAGGATCTTGAGCTCGCCGCTCTCCCCGCGCCACACGACGAGCTTGGTGCCGAAGGCGTGCACGCCGTGCGGCTTGCCGTCGCCGAGGTCGCGGCTGAGCCCCAGGCAGTGCCAGCCGCGGGCGAACCGCTCGGGGGCCGCCCCCGTCTCGATCATCCGGACGGCGGTGTCCGTCATGCTGTTCTCCTCTTCTGGGGCTGTGCTGCTGCGGTGAAGCGGTGGACGAGCTCGGTGACGGCGCCGGCCAGCGCGTCGCGGGCGTCGGCGTCGAGGCCCTCGAGGGCGAAGGCCAGGCGGTCGACGTGGTAGCGGTGCACCTTGGCCAGCGCGCGCTTGCCCTTGGCCGTCGTGACGTAGTGGCTGACCCGGCCGTCGGTGTCGCTGGCGTGCCGGGTGACGAGGCCGTCGTTCTCCAGCTGCTGCAGGACCCGGCTCGCCGTCGGCTGGCTCACGTCGAGCGCGGTCGACAGGTCGGTGCCGGTGAGCCGCGGCGAGTCCTGCACGAGCGACAGCGCCCGCAGGCCGGTCTGGGACAGCGCGACGCCGGTGCTGCGCACGGTGTCGGCGTGCACCTTGGCCGACCCGGACAGCCGGTACAGCTCGTTGAGCGCACCCACCATCGCGTCGAGGTCCGTCACCCGACCGATGGTGCTACGGATTCATACGGTACGCAAGTAGTTGGGTCAGCTGGTCAGGGCGGTGCCGAGGCGGACGAGCTGGCGGGACGGGCCGCCGAGCAGCGCGTTGGTGCGCATCGTCCAGAGCAGCCGGCGGTGCACCGGGTACGTCGTGTCGGCCCCGAGCCCGCCGTGCAGGTGCTGCACGGTGTGCTGGATGCGCTCGGCGGCGTCGGTCGCGTACCAGCAGGCGACCGCCGTCTCCGTCGTCGCGGGGCCGGAGTCGATCGCCCAGACCGCCTGCCACAGCGTCGCCCGCATCGCCTGCGCCTCGCAGTAGGCGTCGCCGAGCTGGAAGCTGGTCGCCTGGAACGTCGCCAGCGAGCGGCCGAACTGCTCGCGGTGCGTGAGGTGCTGCGCGGCCTCGCGGATGCCCGCGTCGGCGACGCCGAGCGCGGTCGCGGCCAGCCCCAGCCGCAGGTGGTTGAGCACCGACTCGACCGACGCGTCGAGCCGCACCGCCGGTACGCCGTTGAGGTCGGTGTCGTACGCGACCGCGTGGTTGGTCGTCACGACCGGCTCCCCCGCCGGCGCCTCGCACAGGTACACGCCCTCGTCGGTGACGACGACGAGCGCCGCCGCCTTCGACGTCACCAGTGCCCAGCCGCTGAGCCGGCCGTCGGCGAACGTGACGGAGGACGGCCCGTCGAGGGCCGCGGCGAGGCCGAGCCTCGTCGTACCGGCGACCAGACCGGGGAGCCACTGCGCCTGCTGGTCCGCCGTCGCGTGCCAGGTCAGCACGTACGCCGCGAGCAGGTTCTCCCACAGCGGCACCGGCGCGACGTACCGGCCCTGCTGCTCGAGCAGCAGGCAGAGCTCGGTGAACCCGAGACCCGCTCCCCCGTGCGCCTCCGGTACGGCGATCCCCAGCAGCCCGGCCTCCGCGAGCTCGCGCCACAGCTCCTCGTCCACGCGGGACTCGCCGACCTCGGTCTTGGCGAGCTGCTCGTTGGCGGTGCGGCCGGCGAAGACCTCGGCCGCCAGGCCGACGAGGGCCTCCTGGTCGGGGGTCAGGTCGCTCATCGCGCACCCCGCGGCATGCCGAGCTCGCTGGTGCAGATGAGGTCGCGGAGCACCTCGTTGACCCCTCCTCCGAAGGTGTTCACGATCGCGCCACGGGTGAGCACGTCGACCCGCCCGTCCAGCGGAGCGCCCGGCGAGCCGAGCCGACGGACCCCGGCGCTGCCGAGCAGGTCGAAGAGCGTGCGGCACACGGCGGCGTGCGTCTCGGTGCCGAACACCTTGGCGGCGCTGGCGTTCGCGACGTTCACGTCCTCGCGCGCGACCGCCCCGGCGAGGTCCCAGTTGACGAGCTTCATCGCCTGCACCTGCGCGTACGTCCTCGCCAGGTCGGCCTGCGCCCAGGGCTCCTCGGCGAGGCCCGACTCGGTGGCCCAGTCGAAGACGGCGTCCCAGAGCCCCTCGGTGCGGCCGCTCATCGCGGCCAGGCCGACCCGCTCGTGGTTGAGCTGCGAGGTGAGCAGCCGCCACCCGCCGTTGACCTCGCCGACGACGTTGTCGAGCGGCACCCGCACCCCGTCGTAGTAGGTGGTCGTCGTGGTGTTGCCGCCGACGGTGTGCAGCGGCGTCCAGCTGAAGCCGGGCGACGACGTCGGAACGCACAGGATCGAGATGCCCTTGTGCTTGGGAACGTCCGGGTCGGTGCGGACCGCGAGCCAGACGTAGTCGGAGTGGCCGGCCCCCGACGTGTAGACCTTGTTGCCGTCGATGACCCACTCGTCGCCGTCGCGCACCGCGCGCGTCTTCAGCGACGCGAGGTCGGTGCCGGAGCCGGGCTCGGTGTACCCGATCGCCCAGACGTCCTCGCCGGCGAGGATCCCCGGCAGGTACCGGTCCTTCTGCTCCTGCGTCCCGAACGCCATGATCGTCGGGCCGACCGTGTTCACGGTCACGAACGGGAACGGCGCGCCCGCCCGCTGCACCTCGGTGAACAGGATGAGCTGCTCGTACGGCGTGGCCCCGCCGCCGCCGTACTCCGTCGGCCAGCCGTGGCCGAGCCACCCGTCCTTGCCGAGCTGCCGGACCAGGGCGCGGAACAGCTCGGGGTTGTCGCCCTCGCCGCCGAGGTCCCGCCGTACCTCGGGCGTGAGGAGGCGCTCGAAGTACGTCCGCAGCTCCTGCTGCAGGTCGCGCTGCGCCGGGGTCAGCTCCATGTGCTGCATGGGCACCGAGGGTAGCCCACTGACCAAGCGCTTGCTAGGTTGGCGGGCATGCAGAGGGTCGTCATCGTCACCGGCGCGGGGCAGGGCATCGGCCGGGCGCACGCCCTGGCGTTCGCCGCCGAGGGCGCCGCCGTGGTCGTCAACGACATGGGCGAGTCCGCCGACGAGACGGCCGCGGAGATCCGCGCCCAGGGCGGCACCGCGGTGGTGTCCAAGGGCGACGTCAGCGACTGGCAGTACGGCGAGCAGCTGGTGAAGACGGCGGTGACCGAGCTCGGTGGGCTGCACGCGCTGGTGAACAACGCCGGCCTGGTGCGCGACCGGATGCTCGTGAACATGAGCGAGGACGAGTGGGACCTCGTCGTCAAGGTCGACCTCAAGGGGCACTTCGTGCCGCTGCGGCACGCCGCCGCCTACTGGCGGGCGCAGGCCAAGGAGGGCACGCCGGTCGCCGCCCGTGTCGTGAACACCTCCTCCGGCGCCGGGCTGATGGGCTCCGTCGGGCAGGGCAACTACAGCGCGGCCAAGGCCGGCGTCGTCGCGCTCACCCAGGTCGCGGCCGCGGAGATGGGCCGCTTCGGCGTGCTGCTCAACGCCATCGCGCCCGCCGCCCGCACGCCGATGACCGAGCAGGTCTTCGCCGAGACGATGGCCAAGCCGGAGAGCGGCTTCGACCCGATGGACCCCGAGAACGTGAGCCCGCTCGTCGTCTGGCTGGCGTCGGAGGACTGCGACGTCACCGGCCGCGTCTTCGAGGTCGAGGCCGGCGTCATCAGCCCCGCCGACGGCTGGCAGCACGGGCCCAAGGAGGACCGCGGCGAGCGCTGGCCGGTCGCCGAGGTCGGTCCCGCCGTACGCCGCCTGCTGGCGCAGGGCCCTGAGCAGGTCAAGCCCTACGGTGCCTGACTCCTTCCGCGAAGAGGTCAGGGCCTGGCTGGCCGAGCACCTCACCGGCGAGTTCGCCCCGCTGGTCGGCACGGGCGGCCCCGGGCGCGAGCACGAGCACGTCGAGCTGCGCCAGGAGTGGGAGAAGGAGCTCGGCCGCGGCGGCTGGATCGGCCTCGGCTGGCCGGCTTCCGAGGGCGGCAGGGGCGCGTCGATCGCCGACCAGGTCGTCTTCCACGAGGAGTACGCCAAGGCCGGCGGACCGGGGCGGATCGGGCACCTCGGGGAGCAGCTGCTCGCACCGACCCTCATCGCGTTCGGCACCCAGGAGCAGAAGGACCGCTTCCTGCCCGGCATCCGCAGCGGCGAGGAGCTGTGGTGCCAGGGGTACTCCGAGCCCGGCGCCGGCTCCGACCTCGCCGGCGTCCGCACCAAGGCGTCGCTGCAGGAGGACGGCTGGCACGTCGACGGGCAGAAGGTCTGGACCTCGCTCGCGCACGTCGCCGACTGGTGCTTCGTCATCGCCCGCACCGACCCGGCGTCGAGCCGGCACAAGGGGCTGTCGTTCCTGCTCGTGCCCATGGACCAGCCGGGCGTCGAGGTCCGGCCGATCGTGCAGCTGACGAACACGTCGGAGTTCAACGAGGTCTTCTTCGACGACGCCGTCACGTCCGCCGACAACGTCGTCGGTCAGCCCGGCGAGGGCTGGCGGGTCGCGATGGGGCTGCTCGCCTTCGAGCGCGGCGTCTCCACCCTCGGCCAGCAGGTCGGCTTCACCCGCGAGTACGGCGAGGTGCTGGCCCTCGCGCGCGCCAACGGCAGCTGGGACGACCCCCTCGTCCGGGCGGCGCTGCACGAGTCGTGGGCCGGGCTGCAGGTGCTCAAGCACCAGGCGCTGCGGACGCTGTCCAACGACGCGGCGCACTCGACCGGGGTCGAGGCCAACGTCAACAAGCTGCTCTGGGCGAACTGGCACCGGTCGCTGGGCGAGCTCGCCATGCGGGTCGGCGGTCCGGCGTCGCTGCTCGTCGACGGCGAGCTCGACCCGCTGCAGAGCCTGTTCCTGTTCACCCGCAGCGACACCATCTACGGCGGCTCGAACGAGGTGCAGCGCAACATCATCGCCGAGCGGCACTGGGGGCTCCCCCGCGACTCCTGGGTCTCGTCATGAGCGACCTCGACGACCTGCAGGCGGCGGTCCGCGACCTGCTGACGACGCACGCCCCGGTGCGCTCGGACGAGCCGTCGGTGTGGAAGCGGCTGTCGACCGAGATGGGCCTCACCGCCCTGCCGGTCGAGGACGTGCCGTGGTCGTGGGTCACCACCGTGCTCGAGGAGACCGGCCGGGTGCTGCTGCGCGCGCCGTACCTGCCGACGGTGGTGGCGGCCGCGGTGCTGAAGCAGGCGGGCGAGCCCGTCGACGGCCTCGCAGACGGGTCGCTCACCGCGGCGTTGGCGCTGGACGGCCGGCTCGACGCCGTGCCGCACGCCGCCACCGCGGACCTGCTGCTGCTCGCCGACGGCGACGAGCTGGTGCTCGTCGAGGAGTTCACCGCGACGCCGGTCGAGCACCTGGACGTCACCCGGCCCTTCGCGCGGGTCGAGCACGGCGGGGGCCGTGTGGTCGGCAGCGCTTCCTACGCGAGGGACCTCCACTGGTCGGCCCTCGCGGCCGAGTCGGTCGGCGCGGCGCAGGCGGTGCTCGAGCTCGCCGTGGAGCACCTCAGGCTCCGTCAGCAGTTCGGCCGACCGCTCGGGTCGTTCCAGGCACTGCGGCACCGGGTCGCCGACCTCACCGTGCTCGTCGAGGCCGCGCGCTCGAGCGCCTGGTACGCCGCCACCGAGGACCTCACCGCGGCGCCGTTGGCCAAGGCGGTCGCGGCCGACGCGTTCGTGACCGTGGCCGGCGAGTGCATCCAGCTCTTCGGCGGCATCGGCTTCACCTGGGAGCACGACGCCCACCTGTACTTCAAGCGCGCGTGGACCACGGCGCTCACCCACGGCGACAGCGCGTCCCTGCGCGCGCTCGCCTTCGACAGGAGCGGCCAGTGACTGACAAGAGGATGACGGAGGAGCAGGTCGTCGCCGAGCTCCGGTCCGGCATGACGATCGGCATCGGCGGGTGGGGCTCGCGCCGCAAGCCGATGTCCCTGGTGCGCGCGATCCTGCGCTCCGACCTCACCGACCTGACCGTCGTCTCGTACGGCGGCCCCGACGTCGGCCTGCTCTGCGCCGCCGGCAAGGTGAAGCGGCTCGTCTACGGCTTCGTCTCGCTCGACTCGATCCCGCTCGAGCCGCACTTCCAAGCGGCCCGCCAGGCCGGCGCCGTCGAGGCGACGGAGTGGGACGAGGGCATGCTCCAGTGGGGCCTGTACGCCGCCGCCACCCGGCTGCCGTTCCTGCCCACGCGGGCGTGGCTGGGCTCGGACGTCGAGCGCGTCAACCCCTCCCTCAAGCGCGTCACCGACCCGTACGGCGGGGAGGAGCTGCTCGCCGTACCCGCCCTGAAGCTGGACGCGGCGCTGGTGCACCTCAACGTGGCCGACGAGCGGGGCAACGCGGCCTTCCACGGTCCGGACCTGTACTTCGACGACCTGTTCTGCCAGGCGGCGGAGCGGGCGTACCTGAGCTGCGAGCGGGTCGTGCCGACCGCGGAGCTGGGCGAGCTGACCCGGCGCCGCATCGCGCGCTGGATGGTGCACGGCGTGGTCGAGGCTCCCGGTGGTGCGCACTTCACGACGTGCACCCCCGACTACGAGCGCGACGAGCCGTTCCAGCGGGAGTACGCGACGGCGGCGAAGGACCCGGAGCTCTGGGCAGCCTTCGAGGAGCGCTTCCTCCGGGGTTCCGAGCAGGAGTACCAGCAGGCCGTGAAGGGCTTCCACGCCGACCGGAAGGCGGCCTCGGCATGAGCAGGCGAGCAGGAGGAGCGAGCTCGTGGAGTGACTCGCGCAGCGGGTCGCGGAGCGAGAGAGCGACGGGCGAGCGATGAGCGGTGTCACTCGCGCGGAGGTGTGCGCGATCGCGTGCGCAGAGGCGTTCCGCGGCGACGGCGAGGTGCTCGCGAGCCCGATGGCGCTGGTGCCCTCGCTCGGTGCCCGGCTGGCGCGGGAGACGTTCGAGCCCGACCTGCTGCTGAGCGACGGCGAGGCGACCTTCGTCGCCGGACCCTGGGCGCTCGGGGCGCCGGCGCCGGACACGGCCGAGGCCTGGATCCCCTACCGGTCGGTCTTCGACCTGGTCTGGAACGGCCACCGGCACGTGATGATGGGCGCCTCCCAGATCGACCGGTACGGCAACCAGA
>DATJGA010000293.1:0-7258 GCA_035495395.1 Mycobacteriales bacterium
AACCGCCGGCCGGCGTCCTCAGGACCCCCAGGGTCACCGTCTTGGCGGTGAAGCCGAAGCTGAACGACGCCCCGGTGCGGGCGCTCGCCACGTGGCTGCCCAGGTAGTCCGCGTTGGACTTGGCCCGGGACCAGTCGCTGACGTAGGTGCTGCCCGACAGGTGCTTGGAGAGCGCCACCTTGGTGTCGTCGTACGGCGCCGTGAACGTGGCCGTGCGGTAGCCGACGTTCCACGCCCGGTCCGCCGCGTCCACCTCGATGCCGTACGCGTGACCGGGCACGGCCTTGAAGGCCGGGCTGGCGGGGTACGGGAACGCACGACCCGTCGTGACGAACGAGGCGACGTCCGTCCCGGTCGTGAGGTCGGTGACGAACGCGGCGTAGAGGACGATGCCCGAGCTCGGTGCGCTGTCGCCCGCGACGCCCCAGCTGAACCGGTACGCCGGGGAGGTGGTCCCCGCATACGTGACCACGGGCACGGGCGCCGTCGGCACCGGCGTGTCGACCACGACCGACCGGGTCACCGCCAGGCACCCGCCGGGGAAGCCGGGTCCGGCGACGCTCATCGCGAGCTGCACGGTCCCCTGGGTGCCCGGGAGCGGCGTGGTCAGCGGGACGTAGGAGGTCGGGCTCGTGCAGGTGGAGCCCGTCGTGTCGTAGCCCGTGACCGGCTCGCCGTTGGCGATGAGCGTGGGGATCGGGTTGTCGTTCCCGTCGGGGGCCCGCAGGGCCAGCGTGGTCGGGTCGCTCGAGGGGTCGACGGCGAGGAGCGGCTGGTTGTACCCCTGGGGGGTCGGCTCCGCGCCGCCGGTGACTGCCGCCTCGACCTTGGTCCACAACGGCACCCCGAGCCCCGTGGTGAGGTCGTAGCCCGGGGTCGCCCGGTAGAGGCCGTTGTCCCCGACGAAGACGTCGTAGAAGGCGCTCGGGTGGGCGTAGGCGGTGTCGAGGAACGGCGTGGCCAGCGAGCTCACGTGCGTGTCGGCCATCATGTCGGCGAGGCCGGCGGCCGACGCGGGCGCGGCGACGCTGGTGCCACCCACCGGGAGCCACTCGTCGGCGAAGTCGTACGCCCAGAATCCGGTCAGCGGATCGGCGATGCTCGCGATGTCCGGGACGGCACGTCCGGAGCAGGGGCTGCCCGACGTCCGCTGCCGGAAGGGCATGGGCACCCTGCTGCTGCACCCCCCGCCACTGCCGCTCCAGGCACTCGGCTCGTAGCTCGGGGTGGGTGTGTGCACCGTGAGACCCCCGACGGCGACGGCGTCCTCGGCCGACGCCGGGAAGTCGACCGCGGGGGTCTCACCGTCGCCGCAGCCGAAGGCGCCGTCGTCACCGCTCGCCGCGAAGAACGTCGCCCCCGCCGCCGTGATGGTGCTGATGGCGGAACGCATCGCGTCGAGGGAGGCCTGCGGGACGCCGAGCTCGCACGCGCCCCAGCTCGTGCTCGCGGTCTGGAAGTCGTTCGTAGCGTCGAGGTCGGTGAGGTCCGCGGCCATCCGCTGCAGGACCAGCAGGTAGTCGGCCTGCGAGTTCGCCCCGAAGTACATCCGCTGCTGGGCGGCAGGAGCGACACCGGCGATCGCCTCGGCGTCCAGGGCGACCTCCGTCTCCGCTCCGAGGTCGTCCTCCAGCACCGTGGCGGCGATGTGCCCCTGGCCGACCGTCACCGACGTCACGGTCGGCGCGACGTCACCGTTGCCGAACGCCGCGCGCCGGTACGTCGTGAGGTCGGCCGCGTGCCACCCCGACAGGTTCACCGTTGCCACGGTCGCCCCCTGGCCGGCCGCGCTGCCGCGGACCGGGGTGCTGGTGAGGACCTGCACGTCCCCTCCGCCGTACGCGGCGCGGCCGGACCAGATCGGCCGGGTGTCGAGCCCGATGGCGGGCGCGGTCAGCCCCGCGAGCTCGCGCGGCACGCGGGCGGCGGTGCGCGGGGCGACGAAGGGGGTGCCCTGCGCGCTGGTGCTGCGCAGCGCCGTGCCGAACGCACCGGCGAGGTCGGCCGCCCGCCCCCGCAGGGCCACCGACCACGGCGTCGTGGCGATGACGGCGAACCCGTGCCGCGCGGCCCAGGCCTGCACCCGCCGCGACTGCTCGGCCGACGGCGCGAGCGCCCGCAGCCGCGCGCGCCGTACCGGGACGGGCAGGTGGGCGTGCGTCAGCGCGGCGACCGAGCGGGACACGGCGGGACTGACCGCGAGCGGGAGGACCACGTCGACGTCGCTCGAGGGAGTGGTCGCTGCGACGGCCACCCCGTCGTGCGCTGGCCGGCCGAGCGCGGGGTGCCGCGCCGAGTGGCTCGCGGCGTGGGCCGGCGCGGCCACGACGGCGCTGCCGAGCAGGGCGCAGGGGACGAGCAGGCGGACGAGCAGGGTGCTGGGGCGAGGCACGGAGGGGCTCCTGGGGCGCGGGCGGTCGCGGCATCCTCGCAGCGGCGCAGCGGCCTGTCGCCCCAGGTCCATGGGCCGTTCGGCCGCGGATAGGCTGAGCCCGCCTTGCCCGAGCGCTCCTTGAGGACCCCCGTGCCGCGTCCAGTCGTCCTGATCTGCGAAGAGCTCGCCCCGTCCGTCATCGCCGTCCTGGGTGACGGCTTCGAGATCCGGCACGTCGACGGCGCCGACCGGGCGCAGCTGCTGCCGGCGCTCGCGGACGTCGACGCCGTCATCGTCCGCAGCGCGACCACGATCGACGCCGAGGCGCTCGCCGCCGCGCCCCGGCTGAAGGTGATCGCCCGCGCCGGGATCGGCCTCGACAACGTCGACGTGCCGGCCGCGACCGCCCGCGGCGTCATGGTCGTCAACGCGCCGCAGAGCAACGTCGTCAGCGCCGCCGAGCAGGCGGTGGCGCTGCTGCTGGCCTGCGCGAGGAACGTCGCCCCGGCCAACGCGGCCCTCAAGGCCGGCCGCTGGGAGCGCTCGAAGTGGACCGGCGTCGAGGTCGCCGACAAGACCGTGGGCGTCGTCGGCCTCGGCCGCATCGGGGTGCTGTTCGCCCAGCGGATGAGCGCGTTCGGCACCCGGCTGATCGCGTACGACCCCTACCTCGCCCCCGCCCGCGCGGCGCAGATCGGCGTCAAGCTCGTGTCGCTCGAGGAGCTGCTGCGCGAGGCCGACTTCATCTCGATCCACCTGCCGAAGACCCCCGAGACGGTCGGGCTCATCGGCAAGGAGCAGCTCGCCCTCTGCAAGCCCGGGGTCCGCATCGTCAACGCCGCCCGCGGCGGCCTCGTCGACGAGGAGGCGCTGGCCGAGGCGCTCGCCAGCGGCCACGTGGGCGGCGCCGGCATCGACGTGTTCGCCAAGGAGCCGTGCACCGACTCGCCGCTGTTCGCCTTCGACAACGTCGTGGTCAGCCCGCACCTCGGCGCCTCCACCGTCGAGGCGCAGGACAAGGCCGGCATCGCGGTGGCGCGCTCGGTCAAGCTCGCGCTCGACGGCGAGTTCGTCCCGGACGCCGTCAACGTCCAGGCCGGGGGAGTGGTGGTCGAGGAGGTCCGCCCCGCCCTGCCGCTGGTGGAGAAGCTGGGACACGTGTTCACCGCGCTCGCCGGCGGGGTCGCCACGAGCGTCGAGGTCGAGGTGCGCGGCGAGCTCTCGGCGTACGACGTCTCCGTGCTGCAGCTCGCGGCGCTCAAGGGCGTCTTCGCCAGCGTCGTCGAGGAGCAGGTCACCTTCGTCAACGCGCCGGCGCTCGCCGCCGAGCGCGGCGTCGCGGTGTCGATGAGCAAGGACGCGGACAGCCCCGACCACCGCAGCGAGATCACCGTGCGCGGCGTGCTGCCGAACGGCGACACCGTCTCCGTCAGCGGCACGCTCAGCGGCCCGCGGATGGTCGAGAAGCTCACCGACGTGCTCGGCTTCGACGTCGACCTGGTGCCCGTCGACCACCTCGTCTTCCTCCGGTACGCCGACCGGCCCGGCGTCGTCGGCACCGTCGGCGCGGCCCTCGGCGAGGCCCAGGTGAACATCGCCGGCGCCCAGGTCAGCCGCACCAGCCAGGGCGGTGACGCGCTCATGGCGCTCACGGTCGACTCCGCCGTACCCGCGGAGGTCCTGGAGGCCATCGGTACGGCGATCGGTGCCCACGCGGTACGCGCGGTCGACCTCACCTGACCCGTCGGTTACCCTGGTGGGCATGGCGCGCCTGCTTCTTACGGGCCGCGGCGGGGCCTCGCAGTAGGCCGGCTCCCCGTCGCGGGTTGACGTGCTGGCCGCACTCCCCGGACGGAACCAGGAGCCAGAGCCCGTGAGCCACACCCGTTACACGCCCTTCCCGCCGGTCGGCCTGACCGACCGCACCTGGCCCGACCAGGTCATCGACCGCACCCCGCAGTGGTGCAGCGTCGACCTGCGCGACGGCAACCAGGCCCTCATCGAGCCGATGGACGCGGACCGCAAGCTGCGGATGTTCCGCCTGCTCGTCGAGATGGGCTACAAGGAGATCGAGGTCGGCTTCCCGGCCGCGAGCCAGACCGACTTCGACTTCATCCGGCTGCTCGTCGAGCAGGACCTGGTGCCCGAGGACGTCACCGTCCAGGTGCTCACCCAGGCGCGCGAGGAGCTCATCGAGCGCACCGTGCAGTCGCTGGTCGGCTTCGGCGGCACCGCCCTGATCCACCTCTACAACTCGACCTCCACGCTCCAGCGCCGCGTGGTGTTCGGGCTCGACAAGGACGGCATCAAGGACATCGCCGTGCAGGGCGCCCGGTGGTGCAAGAAGTACGCCGAGCAGCTGCTCGAGGGCACCACGGTCCGCTGGCAGTACAGCCCGGAGTCCTTCACCGGCACCGAGCTCGACTACGCCCTCGAGGTGTGCGAGGCGGTCATGGACGTGTGGCAGCCGACCCCCGAGCGGCCGGTGGTGCTCAACCTCCCGGCGACCGTGGAGATGAGCACGCCCAACGTCTACGCCGACCAGATCGAGTACTTCGTGCGCGGCCTGGGCGCGCGGCGCAGCAGCGTCGTCCTCAGCCTGCACCCGCACAACGACCGGGGTACGGCGGTCGCCGCCGCCGAGCAGGGCGTCATGGCCGGGGCGGACCGCGTCGAGGGCTGCCTGTTCGGCAACGGCGAGCGCACCGGCAACGTCTGCCTCGTCACGCTCGGCCTGAACCTCTACAGCCAGGGCGTCGACCCGGGCATCGACTTCAGCGACATCGACGAGATCCGGCGGACCGTCGAGCACTGCAACCAGCTGCCTGTCCACCCGCGGCACCCGTACGGCGGCGACCTGGTCTACACGGCCTTCAGCGGCTCGCACCAGGACGCCATCAAGAAGGGCCTGGAGGCGATGGACCGCGACGCGGCCGCCGCCGGCGTACCGGTCGAGCAGTTCCGCTGGGAGGTGCCGTACCTGCCCATCGACCCCAAGGACGTCGGCCGCAGCTACGAGGCGGTCATCCGGGTCAACAGCCAGTCCGGCAAGGGCGGCGTCGCGTACGTGCTCAAGAACGAGCACCACCTCGACCTGCCGCGCCGGATGCAGATCGAGTTCAGCCGCATCGTGCAGGAGGTCGCCGACGGCGAGGGCGGCGAGATCAGCCCGGCCCGCATCTGGGAGCTGTTCGAGCGCACCTACCTCGAGCACACCTCACCGCTGCGGCTCGTCAGCTTCACGACGTCCTCGGGCGAGCAGGACGAGATCGAGGCCGTGGTCGAGCACCGCGGCGAGCGGCACGTGCTGCACGGCACCGGCAACGGCCCCATCGCCGCGTTCGTGCACGCGCTGTCCACCCTCGACCTCGACGTGCGGGTGCTCGACTACCACGAGCACGCCACGGGGGCGGGCGAGGAGGCCCAGGCCGCGTCGTACCTCGAGCTCGCGGTCGCGGGCCGCGTCCTCTGGGGCTGCGGCGTGCACCCGAGCATCGTCACGTCCTCGCTGCGCGCCATCGTCAGCGGCGTGAACCGTTCCACATCCTGAGACGCCGTTCTCAGGATGTAGGCTCGGCACCATGACGAAGCTCGCGGTCATCGGCGGTGACGGGATCGGCCCGGAGGTCGTCGCGGAGGGGCTCAAGGTCCTGCACGCGGTGCTCCCGGGCGTCGAGACCGTCGACTACGACCTCGGCGCCCGGGCGTACCACCGCACGGGCGAGACGCTCCCGGAGTCGGTCGTCGACGAGCTGCGCGGCGTCGACGCGATCCTGCTCGGCGCGATCGGCGACCCCTCCGTGCCGCCCGGCGTGCTCGAGCGCGGCCTGCTGCTCAAGCTGCGGTTCCTCCTCGACCACCACGTGAACCTGCGGCCGGTGCGGCTGTTCCCCGGTGTCACGACCCCGCTGGGCGACGTCACCTTCGACTTCGTCGTGGTGCGCGAGGGCACCGAGGGCCCCTACGTCGGCAACGGCGGCTCGATGCGCACGGGCACGGTCCACGAGGTCGCCACCGAGGTCTCCCTCAACACCGCGTACGGCGTGGAGCGGGTCGTGCGGGACGCCTTCGCGCGGGCCCAGGTCCGCCGCAAGCACCTGACGCTGGTGCACAAGACCAACGTGCTGGTGCACGCAGGCGGGCTCTGGAAGCGCGTCTTCGACGAGGTGCACGCGGACTTCCCGGATGTCGCCGTCGACTACCAGCACGTCGACGCGGCCTCGATGTTCTTCGTCACCCAGCCGCAGCGCTTCGACGTGGTCGTGACCGACAACCTCTTCGGCGACATCCTCACCGACATCGGCGCAGCCATCGGCGGCGGCATCGGGCTGGCCGCGAGCGGCAACCTCGACGTCAGCCGCACCAACCCGTCGATGTTCGAGCCGGTGCACGGCTCCGCGCCCGACATCGCCGGGCAGCAGAAGGCCGACCCCACCGCCACCGTGCTCTCGGTCGCGATGCTGCTCGACCACCTCGGGCACAAGGAGGAGGCGGCGCGCGTCGAGGCGGCTGTCGCCAAGGACCTCGCCACCCGCGGCAGCACGTCGCGCAGCACCGCCGAGGTCGGCGACGCGCTGGCCGCCCTCGCCTCCGGCTAGGTCAGCGCAGCCAGTAGCAGCCGTCGTGCTCGACGACCTCGGCGCGCCGCAGCGGCAGCACCCGCGTCAACCCCTTGAAGAGCAGGCCCAGACCGGGCACCTTCTCGAAGCCGCGCTGCGGGCCGCGCACCATGTGCCCGGTCGCGACGTCGTACGCCGACTGGTGCCAGGGGCAGACCAGCCGGCCCTCGGCGTCGATGCTGCCGCCGGCGAGGTCCGCACGCAGGTGCCGGCAGTGCCGTGACACGGCGAACAGCTCGCCGTTCGCGTTGCCCACGGCGTAGCC
>DATJGA010000294.1:0-3180 GCA_035495395.1 Mycobacteriales bacterium
CTCAGGACGCCGGGTGCGCCGGGAAGGTTGCGTCAGAAGACGCGGTACTTCGCCCTCGTCAGCAGGAAGCCGTTCGCGTCGCTGGTGCACTGCACCCCGCCGCTGACGGCCCGGCAGGTCACCAGCCCGACCTTGACGGCCAGCCCCGTCGCGAGCACCCGCTTGGAGCCCCGGTAGTTCTCGTTGTGGCCGCAGATGAACTCGCCCTTGCTGCCCGCGGCCACCTCCACCTCCTTGCCCCAGGAGTACAGGCAGTCGCCGGGCTTGCGGGGCGACGGCCAGGTCTTGGTGCCGATGTTGCAGATGACGAACGCCGGCTCGAGGTCGCAGCCGACGTTGCGGTCGGCGGTGCGGAACAGCACCGGGTGGCCCTCGATGGTGGGCAGCGGCAGGGGTGACTGCGTGGTGACGATCGTGCGGGTCACCGTGGGCAGCGGTGCGGCAGTGCCGCTGCTGCCGTTGCAGGACGCGACGAGGGGGAGCAGCACGAGCAGGGCCAGGGTCCGGGCACGCATGCGACCACGCTAACCGGAAGCACTCCTAGGCTGCGGGGTCATGGAGCGGTTCGTGGTCACCGGCGGCGCCCACCTCGTGGGCGAGGTCTCGGTGCCCGGCGCCAAGAACAGCGTCCTGAAGCTCATGGCGGCCGCGCTGCTGGCACCCGGGACGAGCACGGTCACCAACGTCCCCGACATCCTCGACGTCTCGATCATGTGCGAGCTGCTCGCCCGGCTGGGCTGCGAGGTGGACCGCGACGGCCGCGAGGTGCGGATCGGCGTACCGGAGCGGCCCGGCCACGAGGCCGACTACGACCTGGTACGCCGGATGCGGGCCTCGCTGACCGTGCTCGGCCCGCTGCTGGCCCGGTGCGGCGAGGCGAAGGTGGCGCTGCCCGGCGGCGACGCGATCGGCTCGCGCGGGCTGGACATGCACGTCGCGGGGCTGGAGAAGCTCGGTGCCGAGGTGCGGGTCGAGCACGGCTACCTGCTGGCGAAGGCCCCGCGGCTCGTGGGCGCGCCGGTGTGGCTGGACTTCCCGAGCGTCGGCGCGACGGAGACGCTGCTGCTGGCCGGCGTGCTCGCCGACGGGGTGACGACGATCGACAACGCGGCTCGCGAGCCCGAGGTCGTCGACCTCTGCGAGATGCTCGTCGCGATGGGCGCCCGGCTCGACGGCGTCGGCAGCTCCACGCTGACGGTCGAGGGCGTCCCGGCGCTCACGCCCACGACGCACGCCACCGTGCCCGACCGCGTGGTGGCCGGCACCTGGGCCTTCGCGGCCTGCATGACCCGGGGCGACGTGCTGGTGCGCGACGCGCGCCCCGAGCACCTCGACATCCCGCTCGACAAGCTGGTGACCGCCGGTGCGTCGGTGGACGTCGGCAGCGGCGGGTTCCGGGTGCGGATGGCCGACCGGCCGCAGGCCGTCGACGTCGTGACCCTGCCCTACCCGGGGTTCCCGACCGACCTGCAGCCGCTCGTCCTCGCGCAGAACGCCGTCGCCAGCGGTACGGCGATGGTCACCGAGAACGTCTTCGAGGCGCGCTGGATGTTCGTCAACGAGCTCGTCCGGCTCGGTGCCGACGTCCGCACCGACGGCCACCACGCCGTGGTCCGGGGCAAGCCCTACCTGTCGGGGGCCCCGGTCACCGCGCACGACATCCGGGCGGGGGCCGCCCTCGTGCTCGCCGGCCTCGTCGCGGAGGGCGTGACCGAGGTGCACGAGGTGCAGCACGTCGACCGCGGCTACGAGGGGCTCGTCGAGTCGCTGGTGCGGCTCGGCGCGGACGTCCGCCGCGAGGCCGGCCCCGACCCCCTGTTCTGACCGGAGGCACCCGCCTCGTCGGGTCCGCCCGGCCGCGCCCGGAATGTGACCGCACACTCCGCCCCGCGACGCGTCGGAGGCGTGAATGTGACCGCACATTCCGGGGGAGGCGGCGGAAGGGGGCGGCGGTGGAGGCGCGCTCTAGCTGACGAGCTGGCGGGCGCGGTCGAGGTCTCGTCGGAACACGAGCACCTCGTGGGCGCCGTTCACCGACGCCCGCACACCCTCCGCGACCAGGTGGTCACGCAGCATGAGGGCGTCCTCCGCGGACGGGGCCTGGGTCACCGGGACGAGCAGCCCGTAGTCGACGGGCTCGGCCGTCCGCCGTACCGGCGCGTTGTGCGTGGGGGAGAAGACCCAGCGGCAGATCAGCGCGACGAGGACCATCGCCAGCACGGCGATGAGGCTCTCCCGGGCGGACGCGGTGGGCACCTGACCAGTATCCCCCTCGGCGTGGCACCGCCCTTTGTTGCACGAACGTGACCACTCTTGGGCAACCGAACGGAGCGGTCCGACGTCTTCCCCTGTGACGGCTGCTCCGCAGGGAGGTCTCGTGAACGACGGATCCTTCGTCGCCCTGTCCGGACGGCTGGACGTGCGGGCCGCCGCCGACGTCCGCCTCGCGCTCGCCGACGCGGTCGACCGCGGAGCCGGTGAGCTGGTGCTCGACCTGGCCCTGCTGGAGTCGGTCGACGCCACCGGGCTGGGCGTGCTCGTGGGCGCGCACCGGCGCGCGCAGCGCGCCGGCCGGACGCTGGTGCTCGCCGACGTGCCCGAGGGGGTGTCGCGGCTGCTGCTGCTCACCCGGCTCGACAAGATCCTGCAGACCCGCCGCTCGGAGGAGTGCGCCTAGCCCTCCACAGGGCCCTCCTGGTGCGACCCGCGGACCCGCGGTGCGGGGTGGGGTGACGGCGTCCCGTCCCCCTCACCCGGAGGTCCACCGTGCGCAGACTGCTGCCCGCGATCGTCGCCGTACCCCTGCTCGCCCTGCCCGCCCTCGCCGCCACCTCGACGCAGACCAGCGCCCCGTGGGGCCTGGACCGGGTCGACCAGCGCGCGCTGCCCCTCGACGGCCGCTACCACTGGTCCGCCGACGGCCGCGGCGTCACCGTGTACGTCGTCGACACCGGCATCCGGATGACCTCCACCGACCTGGCCGGCCGGGTCAGCACCGGCGTCGACGAGGTCGACGGCGGCGTCGCGTCCGACTGCAACGGCCACGGCACCCACGTCGCCGGCATCGTCGGCGGCACGAGGTACGGCGTCGCCAAGCAGGTCCGGCTGGTGGCCGTGCGCGTGCTCGACTGCAGCGGGCGGGGCACCAGCACCACGGTGCAGCGCGGCCTCGAGTGGGTC
>DATJGA010000295.1:0-2092 GCA_035495395.1 Mycobacteriales bacterium
TGGCCCTCGCGGAGCACCTTCGTCCCGCCGTCCCCGACGATGTCGGAGGCGTGCACGAACAGGTCGGCGCTGCCGTCCTCGGGCGCCAGGAAGCCGAAGCCCCGGTCGGGGTCGAACCAGCGGACGGTCCCCTGCGGCACGAGGTCTCCACGTCGAGAGGGAATGGGGTCCTCCAGTGTCGCCGATGGCCGCGTCGGCGAGGCTCGCGTGTCCGGCAACCGGCGCGGATACTGGCGGTCATGCCGACCCGGCGTGAGCACCGGCGACCTCGCGGCCGGGTGCCGCCCTTCGACAACGTCGTTGCCCGCCGGGCGCTCGCCTTCGCGCTCGATCGCGGCGGCATCAGCCAGCTCTGGGTGCAGTGACTCGCGAAAGGATCGCGCCGGTGCCGGACACGATGCGGGCGTGAGCTCCAGCCAGGCGGCCTTCGAGTCGCTCGTCGTCGACGTGTACGCGCCGCTGCAGCGCTACCTGCGGCGGCGGACCGACGCGACGACCGCCGAGGACGTGCTCGGCGACGTGCTGCTCGTCATGTGGCGGCGGTGCGACGACATCCCGCCCGACGCACCGCTCGCCTGGTGCTACGGCGTCGCCCGCGGCTGCCTCGCGAACGCGGTCCGCAGCTCCCAGCGCCGGCTGACCCTGGTACGGCGGATCGCCCGCGAGCCGGTCCCCGTCGCCGCGGACGACGACCCGGCCCTGGCCGAGGCGCTGTCGGCGCTCCCGGAGGGCGACCGGGAGGTGCTGCGCCTGTGGGCCTGGGAGCAGCTGACGCCGGCGGAGATCGCCGTCGCGCTCGCCGTCACGCCGAACGCGGCGAGCATCCGGCTGCACCGGGCGAAGGCGCGGCTGAAGCGGGAGCTGCTGGCGCGAAAGGGCAGCGCCCACGCCGGACACCCAGGAGGACGACAGGGAGAGGAGGCATCGTGACGAACGAGCAGGACGACGACCTGCGCGCCCGCCTGGCGCGGCTCGACCCGGTGCCCGACTCGATCCCGGTCGACCGACCCACGAGCCCACGGGCTCAGGACCTCCTGGAGCGAGCGATGCTGACGACCGAGCCCTACGACCCGCCCGCCGCGCCGCCGCGCCGGCTCCGTCCCGCCGTCCTGGCCGCCGCTGCGGTCGCGGTGCTCGCCCTCGGCGTCGGTGCCGTGGTGGCAGGAGGAGGCGGCGGGTCGTCGCCGGCGAAGCACAGGACGACGCTGGCCCTGCAGGCGCCGCCGGCGGCGCACCCGGGCGTCATGAACTCGTGCATCCAGTTCACCGTGGACATCCTCAGGGACATGCCGGTCGCGTTCGGCGGCACGGTGACGAGCGTGAGCGACAGCCTGGTCACCCTCGACGTCGACCGCTGGTTCAAGGGCGGCAGCGCGGACGTCGTCACCGTGGCCGTGCCCGAGCGGAACACCTCGATCGGCACCGTCGAGCTCGTCGAGGGCAAGCGCTACCTCGTCACCGCGACGGACGGGACCGTCAACGCCTGCGGCTACACCGGCGAGGCGACCCCCGACCTCGAGGCCGCGTTCGAGCAGGCCTTCACGCCCTAGGCGGGCTGCGGCGCGAAGCCGGCCAGCAACTGCTCGAGCACGGCCTGGTCCGGCCCCACGAAGGGCTCGGCGTCGGGAGCGCTGTCGAGCATGTCGAGCAGGGCGGGCATGGCGCGCCGCGCCGGCGGCAGGTGCGTGCTCAGCACCACGGCCGGGTCCAGCGCGCGCAGCGGCTCGAGCGAGGCGGCGAACCGGTCGCGGTCGACCCCGGCGACCCAGGGGCTGTCGACGGTCACCCACAGCCGCTGGGCGGCGACGAGGTCGTCGACGGGGATGTCGCGGACGTCCTCGACGTCGGCCGTCTCCGCCGTCGCGACCGGCGCCCCGAAGCAGTCGGACGTGAAGCAGCTGCCGGTCCTGCTGTCGTGGAAGCCGGTCGTCGCCGGGCTGTCGAACACCGGCGGCCGGAAGGCCTTGATGGTCCGGTCGCCCAGGTCGAGCGTCTGCCCGGGGTTCAGCAGGAACACCCGGTCCGGCGTGATGGGGTACTCGATCGACAGGATCCCCATGCCCATGAAGGTCGTGACGAGCCGAGCCTGCGG
>DATJGA010000296.1:0-5469 GCA_035495395.1 Mycobacteriales bacterium
GTCCCGGCCAGCAGCAGCGCGCCCGCGGCGAGCAGCGGTCGCCTGCGCCCCGGGGTGGTGAGCAGCGCCGCGACGGCACCGAGGCCGCACAGGCCCAGCAGGTAGGCGTTGTGCCAGCCGAAGCTGCCCGGCTCGATCGTCACCACGGCACTGTTCTCGTGGTACTGCACCCACTCGACGACCGGGGTCAGCATCGTCGTGACCGTGAAGACGCCGGACAGGACTCCGATCCAGACCAGCGAGACGAGCGCCGCGAGCGGTGCCGCCACCCAGCCCGGGAGGAGCCGGGCGCCGATGAGGCCGAGGAGGCCTCCGCCGAGCAGCATGAGGGAGGGCTGGGCGAGCTCCCAGGCGTTCGGCATCAGCGCTGCGTAGCCCAGCGGCACCTCGTGCCCGTAGCGGTGCAGCGCCACGATGCCGTACTCGAGGACCGCGGCCCCCACGAGCAGCACCACCCACGAGGAGACGGGAGCGCGCTCCCCGCCCGGGGTCGCGGCGACGATCTCCTCCCCGCGGTCGCGACCGGCGATCGAGGCCACGACGACGAGCACGACCAGGCCGAGGAACGCCCAGGCGAAGCCGATCGTGCTGTTGACCCCGTCGTACGTGCTGCGCGGGAGCGGCTTGACGAGGGTGCGCCAGAGCACGTAGCCGACGAACAGGGTCGTCGGGCGCAGCAGCAGCCGGCGTGCGTCGACACCGGCGAGCGCGACGGGGCCGGGTACGGCGTGGCCACCGCCCGGGGCCGCGAACCCGTGCCGGGCCCACCACCGGCGCACCGCGAGGTCCGGGCGCAGCTTCTCGAACAGCACGCCGAGGACGAGGACCGAGATCTCCACGGTCAGACCTCCACCGGCTGCAGCGCCGTGGCGCCGACGAGGACCAGGTAGGCGTCCTCGACGGTCGGCTCGACGAGGTCGGCTCCGGGCGGCGGGTCGCCGATCATCCTCGTGGTGCCGTCGCCGGCCACCCAGGCGAGCTCGGCGCCCGGCTCGCGGGCGTCGCTGCGCCACACGCGTCCGCGGGCGCTGGCGGCCAGCTCGGCAGGAGAGCCCCGGAACAGCACGCGTCCCTCGTTGACCACGATGACGTCGCGGCACAGCGCCGCCACGTCGTCGGTCTGGTGGGTGGACAGCAGGATCGTGCGGGCGGGGTCGTTGCTGACCAGCTCGCGGAAGCGCAGCCGCTGCTGCGGGTCGAGCCCGACGGCGGGCTCGTCGAGGACGAGCAGCTCCGGGTCGCCGAGGTAGGCGGTTGCGAGCCCGAGCCGGCGGCGCATCCCGCCCGACAGGCTCTTGACCCGGGTGTAGGCCTGGTCGGTGAGGTCGACGAGCTCGAGGACGCGCTCGACCTCGGCGCGACGGGCGCGGCGCTCGCGGTGCTCCTTGAGGACGGCGATGTAGTCGACGAACTCCCGCACCGAGAAGCCGTTGTAGGCGCCGACGTCCTGCGGCAGGTAGCCCAGCCGGCGGCGGATCTCGGCGCGCTGCCTCGCGTCGCCGGGGTCGCGGCCCAGGACGCTGACCGTGCCGCTGTCGGCGGCCAGCACCGTGGCCACGATGCGCAGCAGGGTCGTCTTGCCGGCCCCGTTCGGTCCGAGGAGCCCGGTGACACCACCGCCGACGTCGAGGCTCAGCCCGTCGAGCGCAGTGGTCCTGCCGAACCGCTTGCGGACCCCGTGCACCTGGACGCTCATGCGATCCCTCTCGTCTCGAGCCTGTGCCACTGGTAGGTCACCGCCGCGAGCGCGACGGTGCTGAGGGCCGCCCAGGCGAGCTGGGCGGCGGTGTCGGCGATCCACCCCACGTCCACGCCCCTTCGCTCGAGCGAGCCGAGGAGCAGGATCCAGGCGGCACCGACGGTCCACGCCGCGGTGGCCGTCCCCAGACGCGGCGCGAGGCTCAGCACCAGCAGCGTCAGCGCGACGGACGGGAGCAGCCACACGACGCGCGCGAGGTCGCGCTCGGGGACCGCCAGCGCGGCCAGCGCGACACCCACGACAGCCGTGGCGCCCACCGCCAGGCTGCGCGCGAGCAGCAGCCGCATCGTCCGGTACGGCGTCGCCGCCACCAGCGCGAAGGCCGGGTCGAGCGCCGGCGCGTACGCCACGGCCGTCGTGGCGAGCGGCACGAGCGGTGCGAGCACCAGGAAGACCGCGGTCGGGTCCTTGCTGTCGCCCAGCGCGAGCAGGCCGAGGCCGGCGGCGGCGATGACCGCGAGCCACCAGGCGCGACGCAGGCTCGGAGCAGCGAGCAGCGCGCGGGCGTCCCCCTCGTCGACACCGCACCGGACGAGCAGCCGCTCCACCCAGGGGCGCTCGTGCTCGTCGAGGCGGTCGTCCAGCTGCAGCCGCACCCGCGCCAGCCGGGCCGGCTCGACGCCACCGGCCACCCGGACCCGGCACGCGGGACAGCCGAGCAGGTGCGCCTCGACGGAGCCGGCGGACAGGCCGGGGAGGCCTCCGTCGACGTACGACTGGAGCAGGTCCTCGGCCGGGTGCCAGACCCCGGGGGGAGTCATGCGAGGTTCCCGCGGGAGAGGGAGCAGTGTCGGGGGGTGCTCATGCCAGGTCCTCTCGGAGCGCTGCCTTCGCCCGCATGACGCGGGTCTTCACGGTGCCGGCCGGGATGCCGAGCAGCCGGCCGGCCTCCCGGGTGGTCAGGCCGTCGAGCACGGTGGCCTGGAGCACGGCGCGGAGCTCGGGGGAGAGCCGCGCCACCGCCGAGCCGACGTCACCGTGCTCGACGCCGAGGAGCACGAGGTCCTCGGCGCTGACCACGGTCGCGTCGTGCACGTCGCGGAAGGGCACCGTCGGGCGAGGCCTGCGCCGCAGCGCGTCGACGAGGCGTCGCACGCCGATGCCCCAGATCCACGCCGCCGGCTCACCGCTGCCGTCCCACCGCCGGGCGCCCTTCCAGACGGCGAGGAAGGTGTCCTGCACGACCTCGTCGACGAGGCCGTCGTCGTTGCAGCGACGGGACAGCCGCAGCACCAGCCACGGGGCGTGCAGGTCGTAGAGCCGGCGCAGCGCGTCCCGGTCACCTGCGGCGACCGCGCGCAGCAGCGCCGCGTCGTCCCTCGCGAGCTCGGCCATCGGCGCCCCCACAGCCACTCTGTCGCACTGAGGTGCAGCCGCGGTTCACGCCGGCAGGGACCTCCGCGTGCGCAGTCGGGCGAGCACCTCCCCGAGCGCGGGGTGAGCGTGCCCCACGGCGTCGACCGCGAGCACGGGGAACACCTCGTCCGTCCCCGGCGGCTGCAGGCGGACCACGGCCGGCATCTCCTCGACCAGCCGGATGAGGTGCATGCCGTACCGGCCCGCCGACAGCCCGCGCAGGTGGTCACGCGCCTGCTCGAACGTGGCGTCCCAGAAGGACAGCCGATCGTGCCCGGGGGCGATCACGAAGCCCCTGCTGAGCCAGCACCGGGCCGCGTCGTCGAGGAGCAGGCAGATCGCGCGCACGTCCTGCGGGAAGGCCAAGCCCTGCAGCGCCAGGGCCGTGGCGCCGTCGAACGCCCAGGTGACCGTCCCCTGGGCTCGCCCGAACGACCCGTCGGGCAGCTCCACGCTCCAGCTCTGCTCGACGCCCGCGTGCGCCGCGAGCGAACCGAGCTGAGGGAGGTCGAGGACGACGTGGCCGCCGAGCACCTCGTCGACCCGGGCGTCAAGGTCGGCCAGCAGCGGCTCGAGGGAGGGCCGCAGCTGCAGGTCGACCGCCGCCAGCACCCGTGCCAGGGAGGCGACCGTGGGCGAGACCCGACCCGTGGCCCACGCGCTCAGCAGACTCGGGTCCGTGCCTGCCCTCCGCGCCAGGTCAGCCTTCGAGATCCGCGCCCGGCCACAGGCCTCTTGCAGCAGTGCACGCATGTCCATCGCGCCATGCTCCGCGAGGCCGCCGGGCGCGACGTGCCGGCACGAGCGGCCGGTGGACAGAGGCGGGCGCGCACCTGGAGCTCCTCGGAAGGGGTTCCCCTACGCGGCCAAGGCGAGATCTGCCCATGTCTGGCGAGATCTGCCCATGGCTCTGGAGGGGCACCCACCCCCGGGCCCGGGCTACAGCCCGTTGAGGACGAGGGTCAGCTCACGCGGGGCGCCCTCGACGAGGCGCACGGGGATGCCCCAGTCCTGCTGCGTGACGTGGCAGGCCGGGTTCTCGGCGTCGACGTCGCAGGAGGCGGCACTCGCTGCGACGTGCAGCACGCCCGACTCCCCTTGCAGCACAAGGGGTCTGGTCAGCTCGGTGTCCGTCCCGCCGCCGTGGACGACGAGCGGCCCGCTCACGGTGAGGCGGGTCGACGGCCCGTAGCTGTCGTCGAGCTTCTGGCCCGGCGGCGGGGTGAAGACGACGCGCAGCGTCACCGGACCAGGTGCGAGCTCGGTCTCGGGCCGCTGCGTGCGGTGCGCCACGCCGTCGACCTGCAGGGCCTCCGTGGGCAGCAGCACCCGAGTGACGCGGTGCGCCGCCGACTCGACGACCAGCAGGTGCTCACCGTCGACGACGGCGTCGCTCGGCTCGGCGAGCCCGGACATCAGCGTGCTCACTCTGTCGGTCGCCGGGTCGTACCGCCGCACCGCCCCGTTGTAGGTGTCGCACACGGCGACGCTGCCGTCGGGGAGCACCGTCACCCCCAGCGGGTGCTGCAGCAGCGCCTCGGCGGCCGGCCCGTCGCGGTGGCCGAAGTCGAACAACCCGGTGCCGACGGCGGTGCCGACCGTGCCGTCCCGGTACCAGCGCAGGGCGGAGGTCTCCGCGTCGGCGAACCACAGCCGATCGGCGCCGGCCGCCAGCCTGCTCGGCTGCGCGAGGTACGCCGAGAGGGCGTCGCCGTCGCGCAGCCCCTCCCCGGTGGTGCCGGCGAGCACCCGCACCTGCCCGTCGGACAGGGCGTGCAGCTGGTGCGTCCCAGCCATCGCGATGACGACCTCGCCGTCCCAGACCGCGACGTCCCAGGGGGTGCTCAGGTTCACCGACAGCGCGGGGCCGGCAGTCGCGTCCCCGGGCCGCCACACCGCCCCCGTGCCGGCGACCGTCGACAGGGCGCCGCTGTCCAGGACGAGCCGCACGACGGTGTGGTGGCCGGTGTCCGCGACGAGCACCTGCCCGTCGTACAGGCACAGGCCCTGGGGCTGGAGGAACCCGGCGTAGCGCCGGACGACCTCGTCCCCCTCGAGCAGCACGACGCTGTCGTGCGAGGAGTCGGAGACGAGCAGCCGCCCGTCCGGCAGCAGCAGCGCCTTGCCGGGGAAGGCGAGCGGCGAGGTGGAGGGCGCCGGCGGCACCCACGCGCCCGAGCCGCGGCGCAGCGTGCCCTTCGCGTCGTGCTCGGCGACGAGCTCGGCGAGCAGCCGGCCGAGCCCCTCCGCGTGGCCCTCGCCCGAGGCGACGTGCACGACGTACCCCTCGGGGTCGACGAGGACGAGGGTCGGCCAGGCGCGGACGGCGTACTGCCTCCAGGTGGTGAGGTCCG
>DATJGA010000297.1:0-5309 GCA_035495395.1 Mycobacteriales bacterium
GACTCGCGCAGGACCAGCCCGTGCACGTCGGCGAGCGAGCCGAGCAGCGCGCTCTCCAGCCGGACGGCGAGCCGTCCGGTCGGACCCTCCTCGCGCAGCGCCGGGCCCAGGTGGTCGAGCTCGGCAGCGACCCGGGGCGTCATCTCGCCGGCCTCCAGCACCCGCGCGCGCACGTCGGCCGACGCCGGCGCACGCAGCCCGGCTGCCTCCTGCGCGGAGAGCGCGAGGACGCGGTCGAGGGTGTCGGCCAGCTGGACGGCGTGCGGGTGCCGCACCACGTCCGCGGCCAGCACCGGCGCGCTCACCAGGGTGTACACGCCCCCAGCGTGACCGACGGCGGGCTGCCGCGACAGGCCCGTCCGGGTGGCTACAGGCCCCGGGTCGTGGGCTCGATGACGGTGGGCAGCGCCGTACCCCCGGAGAGGTGGGCGTCGACCGACGCGGCGGCGGAGCGGCCCTCGGCGATGGCCCAGACGATGAGCGACTGGCCGCGGCCCATGTCGCCGGCGACCCAGACGCCGGGCACGCTGGTCGCCCACGACGCGTCACGCGCGACGTTGCCGCGGGCGTCCAGCTCGACGCCGAGGTCGGAGAGCAGGCCCTCGGTCTGCGGGCCGGTGAAGCCCATCGCCAGCAGGACCAGCTGCGCCGGCAGCGTGCGCTCGGTGCCCGGAATCGGGGCGAACGCGCTGTCGACCTCGACGAGCTCGATCGCGTCCACCGCGCCGTCCTTGCCGACGAAGCGCTGCGTGCTCACGGAGAAGACCCGCTCGCCGCCCTCCTCGTGGGCGCTGGAGGTGCGGTACAGCAGCGGCCAGCCGGGCCACGGCGTCGACGGTGCCCGGCTCTTCGGCGGCTCGGGCATGATCTCGAGCTGCGTGATGCTCGCGGCCCCCTGCCGGTGCGCGGTGCCGAGGCAGTCGGCGCCGGTGTCGCCGCCGCCGATGATGACGACGTGCTTGCCCTCTGCCGTGATCGGCGAGGTCTGCAGGTCGCCCTCCTGCACCCGGTTGGAGGGCACGAGGTAGTCCATGGCCAGGTGGATCCCGTCGAGCTCCCGGCCCGGGGCCGTCAGGTCGCGGCCGAGCGTCGCGCCGCCCGCCAGCACGACGGCGTCGTACGACGAGCGCAGCTCCTCGGCGGTGACGTCGACGCCGACGTCGACGGAGGTGCGGAACTCGGTGCCCTCGGCGCGCATCTGCTTCAGGCGCCGCTCGAGAACGGCCTTCTCCATCTTGAACTCGGGGATGCCGTAGCGGAGCAGGCCGCCGATGCGGTCGGCGCGCTCCAGGACCACGACGTCGTGGCCGGCGCGGGTGAGCTGCTGCGCCGCCGCCAGCCCGGCCGGGCCGGAGCCCACGACCGCCACCCGCTTGCCGCTGCGGGCCCGCGGCAGCTGCGGGGCGACCCAGCCCTCGTCGAAGGCGCGGTCGACGATCTCGACCTCGACCTGCTTGATGGTCACCGGGTCGTCGTTGATGCCGAGGACGCAGGCGGCCTCGCAGGGCGCCGGGCAGAGCCGGCCGGTGAACTCGGGGAAGTTGTTCGTCGCGTGCAGCCGCTCGATCGCCTCGCGCCAGTCGTCCTTGTAGACGAGGTCGTTCCACTCGGGGATGAGGTTCCCGAGCGGGCAGCCGTTGTGGCAGAAGGGGATCCCGCAGTCCATGCACCGCGAGGCCTGGTCGCGGACCGCCGCGAGCGGGAAGTCCTCGTAGACCTCCTTCCAGTCGCGGATGCGGACGTCGACGGGGCGCCGGGTCGGCTGCACGCGGTCGAGCTTGAGGAAGCCCTGGGGGTCGGCCATGTCAGCTCCCTGCCGTGACGAGCGCGTCGTCGGCCATCTCGGCGAGCACCCGCTTGTAGTCGCGGGGCATCACCTTGGTGAAGCGGTGCAGCTCGCCGAGGAGCCGCTGCGCCACCGGCGAGCCGGTCTCCTGAGCGTGCTCGGTGAGCATCTGCCGCAGCGTCTCGAGGTCGCCCTCGTCGAGCGGGTCGAGGTCGACCATCTCGGTGTTCACGTGCGCGACGTCGAGGTCGACGACGTACGCGATGCCGCCGCTCATGCCGGCGGCCACGTTGCGGCCGGTGGGGCCGAGGATCGCGACCCGGCCACCGGTCATGTACTCGCAGGCGTGGTCACCCACGCCCTCGACGACCGCGGTCGCCCCGGAGTTGCGGACGCAGAACCGCTCCCCCACCCGCCCGCGGACGAACAGCGAGCCGCTGGTGGCGCCGTACAGCAGGGTGTTGCCGGCGATGACGTTGTCCTCCGCCGCGAAGGTCGCGTCCTCCGCGGGCCGGACGACGACCCGCCCGCCTGACAGGCCCTTGCCGACGTAGTCGTTGGCGTCCCCGATCAGCCGCAGCGTGATGCCGCGGGGGACGAACGCCCCGAAGCTCTGCCCGGCCGAGCCGCGGAAGGTGAGGTCGATCGTGCCCTCCGGCAGCCCGCCGCCGCCGTGCCGTCGGGTGAGCTCGGCGCCGAGCATGGTGCCGACGGTCCGGTTGACGTTGCGGACGGTGAGCTCGGCGGACACCGGGGTGCCGTTGTCGAGCGCCGGGCGGCACAGCGTGATGAGCCCGTTGTCCAGGGCGCCGTCCAGGCCGTGGTCCTGCTCCACCTGGCAGGTGAGCGGGGTGCCGGCCGGCAGGTCCGGGACGTGCAGGATCGGGGCGAGGTCGAGACCGGAGGCCTTCCAGTGCTCGATCGCGCGCCGGGTGTCGAGCACCTCGGCGTGACCGACCGCCTCCTCGACGCTGCGGAACCCGAGGCGGGCGAGGTGCTCGCGCACCTCCTCGGCGATGTACTCGAAGAACGTGACGACGAACTCCGGCGAGCCGTTGAACTTCTTGCGCAGCTCGGGGTTCTGGGTGGCGATGCCCACCGGGCAGGTGTCGAGGTGGCAGACCCGCATCATCACGCAGCCGCTGACGACGAGCGGCGCGGTCGCGAAGCCGAACTCCTCGGCCCCGAGCAGCGCGGCGACGACGACGTCGCGGCCGGTCTTCAGCTGGCCGTCGACCTGCACGACGATCCGGTCGCGCAGGCCGTTGAGCAGCAGCGTCTGCTGCGTCTCGGCGAGCCCCAGCTCCCACGGCGCCCCGGCGTGCTTGAGCGACGTCAGGGGCGAGGCGCCGGTGCCGCCGTCGTGGCCGGAGATGAGCACCACGTCGGCGTGCGCCTTGGACACGCCCGCGGCCACGGTCCCGACCCCGACCTCGGCGACGAGCTTGACGTGGATGCGCGCCTCGCGGTTGGCGTTCTTGAGGTCGTGGATGAGCTGCGCGAGGTCCTCGATGGAGTAGATGTCGTGGTGCGGCGGCGGCGAGATGAGCCCGACGCCGGGCGTGGAGAACCGGGTCTTGGCGATCCACGGGTAGACCTTGTGGCCGGGCAGCTGGCCGCCCTCGCCGGGCTTGGCGCCCTGGGCCATCTTGATCTGGATGTCGCGGGCGTGCACGAGGTACTCGCTCGTCACCCCGAAGCGGCCGGACGCGACCTGCTTGACCGCCGAGCAGCGCTCCGGGTCCTGCAGCCGCTCGGAGTCCTCGCCGCCCTCACCGGTGTTGCTGCGCCCGCCGAGGCGGTTCATCGCGATGGCCAGCGTCTCGTGCGCCTCGGCGCTGATCGAGCCGTAGCTCATCGCCCCGGTGTTGAAGCGCTTGACGATCTCGCTGACCGGCTCGACCTCGTCGATCGGCACCGGCTGGCGCAGGCCCTCGCGCAGCTCGAACAGGCCGCGCAGCGTCCCGGCCCGGGCGGCCAGCGCGTCGACCTTGCCGGTGTACTCCTGGAACAGGTCGTACCGCTGGGTCCGGGTCGAGTGCTGCAGCGCGAACACGGTGTCGGGGTTGAAGAGGTGGATCTCCCCCTCGCGCCGCCACTGGTACTCGCCGCCGACCTCGAGGCGCCGGTGCGCGCGCTCGGTGGCGTTCTCCGGGTAGGCCCGGCGGTGCCGCGCCGCGACCTCCGCGGCGAGCACGTCCAGCCCGACCCCGCCGAGCCGGCTCGTCGTACCGGTGAAGTAGTCGTCGACGAGGTCCTGGGCCAGGCCCAGCGCCTCGAAGACCTGCGCACCCGTGTAGGACGCGATCGTCGAGATGCCCATCTTGGACATCACCTTGAGCACGCCCTTGCCGAGCGCCTTGATGAGGTTCTTCTGCGCCTGCTTGTAGGTCAGGCCGGTGATGACGCCGTCGCGGACGAGGTCCTCGACCGACTCCATCGCGAGGTACGGGTTGACCGCGGCCGCGCCGTACCCGATGAGCAGCGCGACGTGGTGCACCTCGCGCACGTCGCCGGCCTCGACGATGAGCCCGACGCGGGTGCGGGTCTTCTCGCGGATGAGGTGGTGGTGGACAGCGCTGGTGAGCAGCAGCGACGGGATCGGGGCCATCTGCTCGGTGGACTCGCGGTCGGACAGCACGATGAGGCGGGCGCCTGCGGCGATGGCGGTGGACACCTCGCGGCGCACCCGCTCGAGCGAGTCGCGCAGCGCGTCGCCGCCGCCGTTGACGGGGTACAGCCCGTAGACGGTGACGGCCGCGAGGCCCTTCTGGTCGCCGTCGTCGTTGACGTGCATGATCTTCGCGAGCTCGTCGTTGTCGATGACCGGGAACGGCACGACGACCTGCCGGCACGACGCCGCGCTCGGCGTGAGCAGGTTCTGCTCGGGGCCGATGCTCCCCGACAGCGAGGTCACGAGCTCTTCGCGGATCGCGTCCAGCGGCGGGTTGGTGACCTGCGCGAAGAGCTGGCTGAAGTAGTCGAACAGCAGCCGCGGCTTCTCGCTCAGCACCGCCACCGGGGTGTCCGTGCCCATCGAGCCGATCGGCTCCGCGCCGGCGACCGCCATCGGCGTGAGCAGCACCCGCAGGTCCTCCTCCGTGTAGCCGAAGGTCTGCTGGCGGCGGATGACCGACTCGTGGGTGTACTCGACGTGGTCGCGCTCCGGCAGCTCGTCGAGGCGCAGCACCCCGGCGTGCAGCCAGTCGGCGTACGGGTGCTCGGCGGCGAGCTCGCTCTTGATCTCGTCGTCCTCGACGACCCGGCCCTTGGCGGTGTCGACGAGGAACATCTTCCCGGGCTGCAGGCGTCCCTTGCGCAGCACCTGGTCGCTCGGGATGTCGAGCACGCCCACCTCGGAGGCCAGGATGACGCGGCCGTCCTTGGTCTCCCACCAGCGGCTGGGCCGCAGGCCGTTGCGGTCGAGCACCGCCCCGATGAGCGTGCCGTCGGTGAACGTCACGCAGGCCGGGCCGTCCCACGGCTCCATGAGGAAGGAGTGGAACTCGTAGAACGCGCGCTT
>DATJGA010000298.1:0-9321 GCA_035495395.1 Mycobacteriales bacterium
CTGTGCTCGCCCGCCGTACGGCGGGGTGTCCGGTTGTCGCAGGCCCCGGGTGGTGCCTGCCCTGGTGCCCTCGGCGACCGTCCTGCCCCTGGCGGGGACCGGAGACGAGCACCTGGAAGGGGCACGCGAAGTCACCCGGCGAACCGGGCGCTGCGGCCAGCCTACCGGACACCCGCCGTTGTCCACAGCCGCGCGGGCGCCCCCTCCCCGCAGGCCCCATCCTCCTGCGACCCGCCTGTCCGTCGAAGGAGCCCACGTGTCCCTGGCCGTCGCGCCCGCCCGCCTCCTCCGTGCCACCGCCACCCTGGTACGGCGGTCCGTCCACCGCCCGCGGCGCCGCACGGTCGTCATCGTCGTGCTCAACGTCCTGCAGCTGCTGCTCGGGCTCGCGGTCTTCGCGGTGCACACCGAGGCCGCGCAGGCGGCCGCGAGCCCGGGCTTCGGCTGGCCGCTCACCGGGGACGCGGTCGTCACCCGGCCGTTCCAGCCGCCCGCGACCGCGTGGGGCGCCGGCCACCGCGGGGTCGACCTCGCCGGTCAGGTCGGCGAGCCCGTCGTCAGCGCCGGTCCCGGCCGGGTGACCTACGCGGGTCTGCTCGCCGGCCGCGGCGTGGTCACGGTCACCCACGACGGCGGGCTGCGCACGACGTACGAGCCGGTCACCGCGGAGGTCGTCGTCGGCCAGCAGGTCACGACAGGGACGGTGATCGGCTTCCTCAGCGACGAGGGTCACGCCTCCTGCCGACCGGGCACGGCGTGCCTGCACTGGGGGCTGCTGCGCGGCGACACCTACCTCGACCCGCTGGCCCTCATCACCCAGGGGCGGCTGCGGCTGCTGCCGCTCGACGGAACGCTCCGACCCGCGGGTCTGCAGGCCTCGACCGTGGGCCGGCCCGACCCGGTCCTGCCGGTGTCGCCGGCGCTGGCGCACCCGCGGCGACGGGCGACGGCCGTGTTCGTCACCAGCGCCGTCAACCTGACGACGGTCGCGCTCGTCGGCTGGGGCCTGGTCGCGCTGGTGCGACGCGGCGTCCGCCTCGCGAAGCGGCTGCGGGGCTGAGGGTCAGCCGCGCTGGTCGGCGAGCTTGCCGCGCAGCTGCAGCACGGCCTTGGTGTGCATCTGGCAGATCCGGCTCTCGGTGACCCCGAGGACCTGGCCGATCTCGGCGAGGGTGAGGCCCTCGTAGTAGTAGAGGGTCACCACGATCTTCTCCCGCTCCGGCAGGGTGTTGATCGCCTTGGCCAGCAGGTACTTGGTCTCCTCGGTCTCGAAGGCCTGGACCGGGTCCTCGGCCTTCGTGTCCTCGAGGGTGTCGACGAGGGAGAGCTTGTCGCCCTTCTCGTTGCCGGCGCTGAGCAGCTCGTCGAGCGCGACGACGTTGACGAACGACACCTGGCTGAAGATCGCGTGCAGCTCCTCCAGCTTGATGCCGAGCTCCTCCGCGACCTCGGCCTCGGTCGGCGAGCGGTGCAGCTTGGCCTCGAGGGCGGCGTAGGCCTTCTCGACCTCGCGGGCCTTGTACCGCACGGACCGCGGGATCCAGTCGATCGAGCGCAGCTCGTCGATGATCGCGCCCTTGATGCGGCTGATCGCGTACGTCTCGAACTTGATGGCCCGCTCGAGGTCGAACTTCTCGATCGCGTCGATGAGGCCGAAGATGCCGTACGACACCAGGTCTGCCTGCTCGATGTTCGACGGCAGGCCCACGCCGACCCGGCCGGCGACGTACTTCACGAGCGGCGAGTAGTGCAGGATCAGCCGCTCGCGCAGCTTCTCGTCCTTGGTGTCCTTGTACTCCCGCCACAGGGCCGCGACCGCGGCCTCCATCTCGGCGCGCTCCTCCTCGGACAGGTGGGCGTACCGGCCGCCGCGGCGGGGCTTCTTCTCCTCGACCACGGCGACCGCGGGCTGCTCCTCGGCCTCCACGGCGGTGGCCGAGCGCGCGCCCTCAGGCTCTGGGGTGCGCGCGCTCATAGCTCTTCCTCAACCTCTCGATCGAGACGTGGGTGTAGATCTGCGTCGTCGCGAGCGTAGCGTGGCCGAGGAGCTCCTGAACGCTTCTCAGGTCGGCTCCTCCTTCGAGCAGGTGGGTCGCCGCCGTGTGCCGGAGCCCGTGCGGGCCGAGGTCGGGCGCCCCGGGCACGTCCGCCAGCCGTCGGTGCACGACGGCCCTGACCGTCCTGGGGTCGATCCGGCCGCCCCGCGCCCCGAGCAGCAGGGCCCCGCCGGTGCGCGGACCGGCCCACGCGGGGCGCCCGCGCCGCAACCAGGCGTCGAGGGCGCGTTGGGCCGGCACGCCATAGGGAACAGCGCGCTCCTTGCGTCCCTTCCCGAGCACCCGGACGACGCGGCGCGCGGCGTCCACGTCGTCGACGTCGAGGCCGCACAGCTCCCCCACCCGCACGCCGGTGGCGTAGAGCAGCTCCAGGACCAGGCGGTCGCGCAGGTCGACCACCTCGTCGCCCTGCATGTCCACGAGCGCGGCCGCCTCGTCGGCGCGCAGCACCTCCGGCAGCGTGCGCAGCGGCTTGGGCGCCGCCAGCAGCAGGCCGGGGTCGGTGCCGAGCCGGCCGGTGCGGTGCGCCCAGGCCGTGAACGTGCGCGCCGTCGAGCCCCGGCGGGCCAGCGTCGCCCGACTTGCCCCCTCTGCCCGCAACCGGGCGAGCCAGCTGCGGAGCAGGTGCACGTCCAGCTCCCCCACCGCGGACACCCCCGTGTCGGCGGCGTGGTGCAGCAGGGAGCCGAGGTCCCCGTCGTACGCGCGGACGGTGTGCGGGGAGCGGTTCAGCTCGAGCGCGAGGTGCCGGACGAACTCCGCGCGCGCGTCGGCCAGCCCAGGGGGCAGGTCGACGGGCACGGCCCGTGCGGCGGTCACCCGCCGACGCTGCGACACGACCGGCGAGCGGTCAAGCCACCACGCGGGTCAGCCGCCCGCGGCGGACGGGCGACCGGCGCCGAGCGCGGTGAGCCGCCACGCCCCGTCCACCTGCTCCACAAGGCCCGCCATGAGCAGCCCCGGCAGCACCTGCTGGACGACGAGCGCGGAGACCCCCGCCGTCCGGGCCAGCTGGGCGACCCCCACCGCGGAGCGCACCGGGACCGCGTCGAGGACCCGCCGTACCGTCTCGGACAGGCCGTCGCGGGGGTCGGTGCGCGCCGCGGGCTTGGCCAGCAGGTGCTCCCCGGCTCCGCCGACCAGCTCCAGCACCTCCGCCGCGCAGGTGACGAGCTGCGCCCGCGCCGTGCGCACCCAGTCGTGGCAGCCGGCCGAGAGCGCTGACGTCACCGGACCGGGGACCGCCATGACCACCCGCTGGAGGTCGTTCGCCCGCGCCGCCGTCGACAGCGAGCCACTGCGGTGCGCGGCCTCCACGACGACCGTGCCTCGGGTGAGCGCCGCGATCAGCCGGTTGCGGACGAGGAACCGCACCCGCGTCACCGACGAGCCGGGCGGCACCTCGCTCACGACCAGGCCCTCGGCGGCGATGCGCGCGAGCAGCTGCTCGTGCTGGCGCGGGTAGGCGACGTCGACACCGCAGGCGAGCACCGCGACGGTGGGAGCCGCGCCCGCCGCCAGGGCGCCGCGGTGGGCCGCGGCGTCGACGCCGTACGCACCGCCCGACACGACGGCGACACCGGCCTCGGCCAGTCCGAACGCCAGCTCGCCCGCGACGTGCGTGCCGTACGCGGTGGCGGCCCGCGCGCCGACGACGGCCACGGACCCGCGGGCCACCTCCGCCAGCTCGTGCGGGCCACGCACGTACAGCGCCCAGGGCGCCGCCAGCTCCCGCACGTCGGCCCCCGTCATCGCGTCGACCGGCCAGGCGCAGCCTTCCGGCCACTCCGGGTCCCCGGGTACGACGACGCGACCGCCGAGGGCCAGCACCCGCTCGAGGTCGCGCCGCGGGTCGTAGCCCTGCGCGCGGGCCGCGATGCCCTCGAGCGCCTGCTGCCCGAGGTGCTCCGGGGCGACGCCGCTGCGCAGGTCTTCCCACACCTGCGCCGCCGGCATCCGCTGCAGGGCCAGGGCGACGGCGCGCGAGCCGGGCTCGACCACCCGGGACAGCGCCACCCGCGCCAGCCGGTCCTCGTCCGCGGCGCTCACGCCGGCACCAGGCCGAGCGCAGCCGCACCGCCCGGGACCCAGCGGTCCCCGAGGCGCAGGGACAGCGCGAGCTCGACGTCGCCGACCAGCGGGCGGTCGTGGCCCAGCAGGTCGGCGAGGGTCCAGGCCAGCCGCTGGACCCGTCCGAAGCCCCGCGCCGTGAGCAGCCCGCGGTCCATCGCCGCGCCGACCAGGGCGAGCGGCTGAGGGGTGAGCGGCCAGTGCTTCACCAGCTCCGTCGCCGGCACCTGGGCGTTGGTGCGCCAGGGCGTGCCGCCGAAGCGCCGGGCGGCACGGCGGCGTGCCTCGGCGACGCGGGCGGCGATGACCGCGGTGCTCTCCGCGCTGCCGCTGTCGTCCTGGATCTCGCGGCGGGTGATGGCCTGCAGCGTGACGTTGATGTCCACCCGGTCGAGGAGCGGACCGGACAGCCGGCTGAGGTAGCCCTGGCGCTGCGCGGGCCGGCAGGTGCAGCGCGACTGCGGCTTGGCACAGGGGCACGGGTTCGCGGCCAGGACGAGGGAGAAGCGCGCCGGGTACCGGGCGGTGCCGCCGACGCGCTGGATGGAGATCTCCCCGCTCTCCAGGGGCTGGCGCAGCGCGTCGAGGACGGTGCGCGGGAACTCGGGGGCCTCGTCCAGGAACAGCACCCCGTGGTGGGCCAGGCTCGCCGCGCCCGGTCGGGCCAGCCCGGCGCCGCCACCGACAACGGCCGCCGCGGTGGCCCCGTGGTGCGGCGCCTGGTACGGCGGGCGGGTGATGAGCTCGGCGTCCGCGGGCAACCGTCCCGCCACCGAGTGGATGGCGGTGACCTGGAGCGCCTCCTCGGGGCCGAGGTCCGGGAGCAGGGCCGGGAGCCGCTCGGCGAGCAGCGTCTTGCCGCACCCGGGCGGCCCGGTCATGAGCAGGTTGTGGCCGCCGGCCGCCGCCACCTCGCAGGCGGTGCGGCCCACCGGCTGCCCCAGCACGTCGGAGAAGTCGCGCCGGTCCGGCACGTCCGACGTCGCGCGCGGCGGGAGCTCGGGCTCGGGCAGCTCGGCTCCCCGGAGCAGCGCGATCACCTCGGAGAGCCGGGCGACCCCGACGACGTCGACGTCGTCGAGGATGCGCGCCTCGAGCAGGTTCTCGACGGGTACGACGAACCTTCGCCACCCGAGCTCCCGCGCCGCGTGCAGGGCGGGGAGCACGCCGGGCACCGGGCGCACCCGGCCGTCGAGACCGAGCTCGCCCAGGAGCACCCGGCCCCGCAGAGCGGGGGCCGGCACCACCCGGGCGGCGGCGAGGAGCGCTGCGGCCAGCGCCAGGTCGAAGCCGCTGCCCTTCTTCGGCAGGGCGGCCGGCGACAGGCCGAGGGTGATGCGCTTCTGCGGCCAGTCGACACCGGAGTTGACGACGGCCGCCTTGACGCGGTCGCGGGCCTCGTAGAGCGCCGTGTCGGGGAGGCCGGTGATCGACAGGCCCGGGATGCCGCTCGCGAGGTCGGCCTGGACCTCCACGAGCCTGCCCTCGATGCCCACCAGCGCGACCGCGAAGCTCCGCGCGAAGGCCATCAGAAGGCCCCTCTCAGGTGGAGGACCTCGGGCATGCCGCCGGTGCGCAGCACCGCCACGACGTCGAACCGCAGGTCCCAGCGGCCCTGCGGCCGGTGCTCGGCCAGCCACCTCGCCGCCAGCACGTGGATCCGAGCGGCCTTGCGGGGCGAGACGGCCTCCGCGGGCTCGCCGTACCCGGTGCCGCTGCGCGCCTTGACCTCGACGAACACGAGGCAGCGGCCCTCGCGGGCCACGACGTCGAGCTCCCCGTCACGGCACCGCCAGTTGCGGTCGAGCACCTCCAGGCCCTGCGCCTGCAGGTGCCGCACGGCGAGGTCCTCCCCCCAGCGACCCAGCGCGCGTCGGTCCACGTGACCACCTCCCGGGCGGCAGCCTGGGCGGGTGGGCTCCGCGGGGGCGGTGCCGGCGCCGGCCCTGTGGGACCGCGCGTCAGGTGTGGATCAGGAGGGCAGCTCGAGGTCGGGCTTGTCGAGCTTCTCGACGTTCACGTCCTTGAAGGTCAGCACCCGCACGGACTTCACGAAGCGGGCGGGTCGGTACATGTCCCACACCCAGGCGTCGGTGAGGGTGACCTCGAACCAGACCTCGCCGGCGTCGGAGCGCGGCGTCACCTCGACGCCGTTCGCGAGGTAGAAGCGGCGCTCGGTCTCCACGACGTACTCGAACTGCCGGACCACGTCGCGGTACTCGCGGTAGAGCTGCAGCTCCATGTCGGTCTCGTACCGCTCGAGGTCCTCGGCGCTCACGAGGCGGCCCGCACGTTGACGTACGAGAACCGGTGCTCCGGGCAGGGGCCGTGCGCCCGCAGCGCCTCCTGGTGCTCCGGGGTGCTGTAGCCCTTGTGCGTCGCGAAGCCGTACGCCGGGAAGCGGGTGTCGAGCTCGGCCATCATCCGGTCGCGGGTGACCTTCGCGACCACCGAGGCCGCGGCGACGCAGGCGGCGACCCGGTCGCCCTTCCAGACGGCCAGGCCCGGCGCGGGCAGCCCGGCGATGGGGAAGCCGTCGGTGAGCACGTAGGACGGCGCGACCGACAGCCGGCTGACCGCCTGGCGCATCGCGCGCACGTTCATCACGTGCAGGCCGTGCGCGTCGACCTCCTGCGGCGGCACGACGACCACGGTCCAGGCCAGCGCCCGGCGGACGACCTCGTCGTACGCCGCCTCGCGGGCCTTCTCGGTGAGCAGCTTGGAGTCGGCCCGCCCGGGGACCTCGCCGCGCCGCCCCTGGGGCAGCACCACCGAGGCGACCACGAGCGGTCCGGCGCAGGCGCCTCGGCCCGCCTCGTCGGCACCCGCGACGTGCGGGAAGCCGTGGTTCTGCAGCACCCGCTCGAGGGCCCACAGGCCGTGCTCGCTGCGGACCACGGGCCGCGGGGCGAGGATCACGACGCCCTCGAGAGCACGTCCAGGAGCTCTTCGGGGTAGTACGTCTCGCTGGTGCTGCGGATCTCGTCGGGGTGCCACCAGCGGTGCGCCTTCACGAACCGGTTCTCGACCTCGCTGAAGCCGGCGGTGTCGACGTCGTGGCTGTCGACGCGGACGAGGAAGTACTGCTCCGACTGCCGGTACGTCACGCCGTCGAACGGGAAGACGGTCAGCCGCTCGTGCACGACCTCGCCGACCGCGTCGGCCGGCAGCACCAGCCCGGTCTCCTCGCGCAGCTCGCGCACCGCGCACTCCTGCGCGGTCTCGCCCTCGTCGCGACCGCCGCCGGGGGTGAACCACCACTCCCCCGCCGACGCGTCGGTCGGGTCGCACCCGCGGAACAGCAGCAGCCGGCCGGTGCCGTCCAGCAGCAGGACGCGGGAGGCGAGGCGGTCGACGGGTGCGCTCATGACCGCCCGATGGTACGGCGGGACTCAGGCCCTCGAGCGGAACCGGCGCCGCACCGCGACCAGCGGCAGCGCGCCCACGAGCCCGAGACCCAGCGGGGCGCCGGGCGTGGCGAGGGCCAGCGTGAACGTGCGCGGGACGTCGAGGACGGCCCGGTGCTTGACCGGCCACACGACGACGAAGGCCCGGCCGACGACGCGGCTCTCCGGGATCGTGCCGTGGTAGCTGTCGGAGTAGTGGTACCGGGAGTCGGCCGAGGCCCCGCGGTGGTCGCCGAGCACCAGCAGCCGGCCGGGCTGCACGAGCAGCCCCTGCGAGCCCGGCGGGCAGGCCTCCTCGTCGTGACCGGCGGCGCAGAACCACTTGTTCGTGTCCTGGTCGTCGCCGGCCTCCCAGAGGTACGGCTCGTGCAGCTCGACCGGGCGGCCGCCCGGCGGCTGGACCACGACGTTGCCCGCGGGGCTGCAGCACATGACGCGGTCGCCGGGCAGGCCGATGACGCGCTTGATGTAGTCCTTGTCGTCGGAGGTGACCCCGACGTACGTGCCGAGCCGGTGCGCGACCCGGCCGAGCAGCGAGCGGGGCGCGCTGACCTCGGTCTCCGGGGCCCAGTCGTCGACGCCGTTGAAGACGACCACCTCGCCGCGGTGGATGCCGCGGACGTGGTAGACGACCTTGTTGACGAGCACCCGGTCGCCGATCTCGAGCGTGTGCTGCATCGAGCCGGACGGGATGGAGAAGGCCTGCAGCAGGAAGGCCTTGATGAGCAGGGCCAGCACGACCGCGAGCACCAGCAGGAACGGCAGCTCCTGCCACACCGGCCGCTTGGTGCGCGGGGCCGGCTCGGAGGGAGCTGCCGTCTGGTCGAGCAGGGAGGTCACGCCGGCCTCACGGGACGCGACCGGTGGCGCAGGCTCAGGACTCGTCGGGCGCGGAGGTCGCGTCCGGCGCGGCCGTCGCCGCCGCAGCGGCCGGGCGCACGTCGCGCTTCTCCTTGATCTTCGCCTTCTTGCCGCGCAGCTCGCGCAGGTAGTAGAGCTTCGCGCGCCGCACGTCGCCGCGGGTCACGACCTTGATGTCCTCGATGACCGGGGTGTGCACCGGGAAGGTGCGCTCCACGCCGACGCCGAAGCTCACCTTGCGGACCGTGAAGGTCTCGCGCACGCCGCCGCCCTGGCGGCGGATGACGACGCCTTGGAACCGCTGCACGCGCGAGCGGTTGCCCTCGACGACGCGCACACCGACGTCGAGCGTGTCGCCCGGCCGGAAGTCGGGGACGTCGCTGCGCAGCGAGGCGTTGTCGAGCTCGTCGAGGGTGTGCATCGGTCTGCCTTCTCGTACGTCACGGCGCGCACGCGGGCGGGCCGAAGAACCAAGGGAGTCCGGCCTGAGCGGCCGCAACAGCCCTCTATGGTGCCACAGACCCCGACGGGGGGTCCAAGATCGCCCGGTCGCGCGGGCTCAGCCCGGGCTCGGCCCGCGCGAGCAGGTCGGGCCGGCGCTCGGCGGTCCGCCGCAGGCTCTCGTCGCGGCGCCAGCGCTCGATCGCGGCGTGGTCTCCCGAGAGCAGGACGGCCGGCACCTCGAGCCCCTCGAACACCGGCGGCCGCGTGTACGACGGGCCCTCCAGCAGGCCGTCCGAGTGGCTGTCCTGCTGGTGCGACTGCTCGTTGCCGAGCACGCCGGGCAGCAGCCGGGCGACCGCCTCGACGATGACGAGCACCGCCGCCTCGCCACCGGCCAGCACGTAGTCGCCGAGCGAGACCTCGTCGACGCGCATCGTGCGCCGGGCGTGCTGCAGCACGCGGTCGTCGATGCCCTCGTACCG
>DATJGA010000299.1:0-7131 GCA_035495395.1 Mycobacteriales bacterium
CGGTACGACGGACGCCCGGACGATCCGGGCCATGCCGGCGATGCGCTCGCTGGCGATGGGGTTCTTCTTGTGGGGCATGGCCGAGGAGCCCTTCTGCCCCTTGCCGAACGGCTCCCACAGCTCGCGCACCTCGGTGCGCTGGCCGTGCCGCACCTCGAGCGCGAACGCCTCGCAGACCGTGGCGATGACGGCGAGCGCGGACACCCACTCGCTGATGCCGTCGCGGATGACCACCTGCGTCGCGGCGTCGGCCGGGTGCAGCCCCAGCTTCTCCGCCACCGCGCGCTCCACCGCCGGGTCGATGTTGGAGTACGTCCCCACCGCACCGGAGATCTTCGCGACGGCGACCGCCTCGCGGGCCCGCCGCAGCCGGTCGCGGCTGCGCGCCATGGCGAAGGCGAGGTCAGCCACGCGGTGCCCGAACGTCGTCGGCTCGGCGTGGATGCCGTGGGTGCGCCCCACGCGCAGGGTGTCCTTGTGCTTCAGGCCCAGGTCGCGCATCGCGGCGACGAGCGCGTCCGCCTTCGCGAGCAGGATGTCGGTCGCCTCGACGAGCTGCAGCGCGAGGGCGGTGTCGAGCAGGTCCGAGCTGGTCATCCCGAAGTGCACGTACGCCGCCGCCTCGCGCGGCTCGGTGTTGTCGGCCCAGGCGGAGAGGAAGGCGATGACGTCGTGCTGGGTGACCGCCTCGATCTCGGCCACCGCCTCGGGCGTCGGCGGTGCTGCCCGCCGTACCGGGTCGACGGTGTCGGCGGGGACGGTGCCGGCGGCCGCGTGCACCTCCAGGACGAGGGTCTCCACCTGGCACCACAGCTCGTACTTGTGGGCCTCGCTCCAGACCCGGCCCATCTCGGGCAGGGTGTAGCGCTCGATCACGACGGCTCCTCAGTCAGGCGAAGCGCCATTCTTCCAGAGGCCGGAGGGGTCAGCGGATGGCTGCCTTCTCGAAGTCGTCCTTGAAGCGCCACAGCCGCTGCCGCAGCACCTCGTCGCCGACCGCGAGCACCTGTACGGCGAGCACCGCGGCGTTGAGGGCGTTGTCGATGCCGACGGCCGCGACCGGGACGCCGGGGGGCAGCTGGGTGAGGCCGAACAGCGAGTCGTGCCCGTCGAGCGACGCACCCGACAGGGGCACGCCGATGACCGGCAGCGCAACGTGCGCGGCGACGATGCCGGCGAGGGCAGCGGAGCCGGACGACCCGGCGATGACCACCTCGACGCCGCGCGGCTCCAGCTCGGACATCCACTCGGCCAGCGCCCTCGGGGAGCGGTGCGGGGACATGCAGCACTCGTCGTACAGGACGCCGAAGCGGTCGAGGATGGCGCCGGCCTGGGCCATCTGGTCGTGCTCGGCGGGGCTCGAGTAGATGATCGCCACCCGCGACGTGCGGGCCTCGTCGATGTCGATCGCCTCGGTCACTCACGGCCTCCCTGGGCTAGGCACGGTGATCTCACCACGAACCGCCCGCGCGGCGATATCGGTTCGGGAGAAACCGCCGCGCAGCTCGACGGCCGCGACGCCCTCGTAGGCCTTGTCGCGCGCCTCGGCGAGCGAGACCCCGGTGGCGGTGACGGACAGCACCCGGCCGCCCGAGGCGACGACCCGGCCGTCGACCAGGGCTGTGCCGGCGTGCAGCACGTCGACGCCGGCCGGCAGCTCGCCGACGACGACCGCGTCGCCGGCGACCGGCGTGCCGGGGTAGCCCTCGGCCGCGACGACGACGGTCACCGCGGCGCCCTGGTGCCAGACCAGCGGCGGCTGCTCGGCGAGGATCCCGGTGGCGGCGGCGAGCAGCAGCCCGGCGAGCGGCGTCTCGAGCAGCGCGAGCACGACCTGCGTCTCGGGATCGCCGAAGCGGCAGTTGAACTCGACGACCTGCGGCCCGCTCGAGGTGAGCGCGAGCCCGGCGTACAGCAGGCCGGAGAAGGGGGTGCCGCGGCGCGCCATCTCGTCGACGACCGGCTGCAGCACCCGCTTCTCGACCTCCTCGACCGTGCCCGGCGGGAGCCAGGGCAGCGGTGCGTACGCGCCCATGCCGCCGGTGTTGGGGCCGGTGTCGTCGTCGCCCACGCGCTTGTGGTCCTGGGCCGGGAGCAGCGGGACGACCGTCGTGCCGTCGGTCACCGCGAACAGCGACACCTCCGGTCCGTCGAGGTGGTCCTCGACGACGACCCGTGAGCCCGCGGTCGCGAGCGCGTCGCGCGCGAACATCTCCGCCGCGACCAGGTCGTCGGTGACCAGCACGCCCTTGCCCGCCGCCAGCCCGTCGGCCTTCACCACGTACGGCGGCTTGCGGCGCTCGAGGGCGGCGACCGCCTCGTCGCCGGTGTGGCAGGTGTCGGCGGCGGCGGTGGGCACGCCGGCCGCGGCCATGACGTCCTTGGCGAAGCTCTTGGACCCCTCGAGCTGCGCGGCCGCGGCGCTGGGGCCGAAGACGGGGACGCCGGCGGCGCGCACGGCGTCGGCCACCCCTGCGACGAGCGGGGCCTCCGGCCCGACGACGACGAGGTCGAAGCCGGCGGCCGCGGCCGCCACCGCCTGGGGGTCCATCGGGTCGAGCGGGAACGACTCGGCGGCGTCCGCCGTACCGGCGTTGCCGGGGGCGACGGCGAGGCGGGTGACCTGGGGGTCGCGCGACAGCGCGCGGGCGAGGGCGTGCTCGCGGGCACCGGAACCGACGACGAGGACCTTCACCCGGTGCAGGCTATCGAGAGGCCGCCGGGCCCCCGCTCCCGTAGGGTCGCCACCGTGGCGTTGATCACGACCGACAGGCTCACGAAGCGGTACGGCCAGGTGACGGCGCTCACCGACCTCACCGTCGAGATCGAGACCGGCGTCGTGGGGCTCATCGGGGCCAACGGCGCCGGCAAGTCCACGCTCATCAAGCTCGCGCTCGGGCTGCTGCCGGTCACGTCGGGCAGCGCCACGGTGCTCGGCCTCGACATCACCACGGACGGCGCCGCGATCCGCGAGCGCGTCGGGTACATGCCCGAGCACGACTGCCTCCCGCCCGACGTGTCGGCCACCGAGCTCGTCGTGCACATGGCCCGCATGTCCGGGCTGCCGCGGACCGCGGCTCGCGAGCGGGCGGCCGACACGCTGCGCCACGTCGGGCTCTACGAGGAGCGGTACCGGCCGATCGGCGGCTACTCCACGGGCATGAAGCAGCGGGTCAAGCTCGCGCAGGCCCTCGTGCACGACCCCGAGCTGGTGCTGCTCGACGAGCCCACCAACGGCCTCGACCCCGCCGGCCGCGACGAGATGCTCGGCCTGATCCAGCGGATCGGCAGCGACTTCGGCATCTCCGTGCTGGTCGCCTCCCACCTGCTCGGCGAGCTCGAGCGGGTCTGCGACCACGTCGTGGTCATCGACGCGGGCCGGCTGCTGCGCTCGTCGTCGACGGCGGACATCACCGCGGCGAGCCCGCTCATCGCCGTCGAGGTGACCGAGCGCGCCGACGAGCTCGCCGCCGCCCTGCGGGCGGCCGGCCTCGGCGTCGTCGCCGCCGGCGCGGTGCTCGAGATCGACCTGCGCGACGAGAGCACGTACGACCTCGTCCGCGACAGCATCGCCCGGCTCGACGTCGGGCTCATCCGCCTCGAGCGGCGCCGGCACCGCATGGCCGAGCTGTTCGCCGTACCCGCGGAGGCCGCAGGTGCCTGACCCGAGTGCCAAGGGCGTCATCCACGACCTCGGCTACCGCCACTACGAGGGCGAGCGGCTCGGCCGTGCCCAGATCGTCCGCGCCCTGTACGTCGACAGCGCGAAGGGGGCGTTCGGCATCGGCCGGTCGGCGAAGTCGAAGGTGATGCCGATGCTGGTGCTCGGGGCGATCTGCCTGCCCGCGGTGATCGTCGCGGTCGTCGCGTCGGTCACCCACCTCGACCGCCTGCCGGGCGGCTACACGTCCTACCTCGTCAAGACGCAGGCGCTGATCATGGTCTTCGTGGCCGGTCAGGCACCGGCGAGCGTCTCGCGCGACCTGCGCTTCCACGTCATGTCGCTGTACTTCTCCCGCCCGCTGCAGCGCGTCGACTACGTCGCGGCCAAGCTCGCGGCCCTCGCGACCGCGGTCTTCGTGCTCTGCGCGCTGCCCCTCACGATCCTGTTCGCCGGGGCGCTGCTCGCCAAGCTGCCGCTGTCGGAGCAGCTGCCCGACTTCTCGCGGTCCGTCGGCGGTGCGGTGCTCCTCGCCCTGGTGCTCGCGGGGATCGGTCTGGTCATCGCCGCGATCACACCGCGCCGGGGGCTAGGGGTGGCGGCCATCATCACCGTGCTCGCGGTGCTCGCCGGCGTGCACGGCATCGTGCAGGGGATCGCGACGGAGCAGGGCAACGACTCGGTGGCCGGGTACGCCGGGCTGCTGTCGCCGTTCTCGCTCGTGCACGGCGTGCAGCACTCGACGCTCGGCGCCGACACCGTGTACCCGGCCAGCCCGCCGGGGATGCTCGGCGCCTGGGTCTTCGCCGCCGTCCTGGTGGCGGTGGTGGGCGGCGCCTTCGGGGCCCTGCTCCTGCGCTACCGCGGGGTGCGGATCTGATGGCGGTGCTCCGGCTCGACCGCGTCTCGCGCTGGTTCGGCAACGTCGTGGCCGTCAACGACGTGACGATGGAGATCGGCCCGGGCGTGACCGGGCTGCTCGGGCCCAACGGCGCGGGGAAGTCGACGCTGATCCACATGATGGGCGGCTTCCTGGCCCCGAGCTCCGGCACCGTCGAGCTCGACGGCGAGGGGGTCTGGCGCAACGAGCGGATCTACAGCCGGATCGGCCTGGTCCCCGAGCGCGAGGCGATGTACGACGTCGTCACGGGCTGGGAGTTCGTGCTCGCCAACGCGCGGCTGCACCGGCTGCCGGACCCGGAGGCGGCCGCCCGGCGCGCGCTCGCGACCGTCGAGATGACCGAGGCGCAGGACCGCGACATCAGCACCTACTCCAAGGGCATGAAGCAGCGCGTCAAGATGGCGACCGCGCTCGTCCACGACCCGCCGCTGCTGCTGCTCGACGAGCCCTTCAACGGGATGGACCCGCGGCAGCGGCTGCACCTGATGGACCTGCTGCGGGCGATGGGCGACGAGGGCCGCACGGTGCTCTTCAGCTCCCACATCCTCGAGGAGGTGGAGCAGCTCGCCCAGCGCATCCAGGTGGTCGTCGCCGGCCGCCACGCCGCCTCCGGGGGCTTCCGCGAGATCCGCCAGCTCATGACCGAGCGCCCGCACCAGTACGCGATCCGGTCCGACGACGACCGCGCGCTCGCGGCGGCCATCATCGCCCAGCCCAGCGCGTCGGGTGTGCAGCTGCTCGCCCGGGGCGACGTGGTCTCGGCCACCGGTCGGCGCGACACCTCCAGCGCCCTGCACGTGCAGGCCACCGACTTCGCCGCGTTCGTGCGCGTGCTCCCGCGTCTCGCCCAGGAGCACGGCATCCGGCTCTACGAGGTCACGCCGACGGACGAGTCGCTGGAGAGCGTGTTCTCCTACCTGGTGGCGCGGTGAACGCGACCGTCGCGCGGCTCACCGCCCGCAGCCTGCTGGGCCGGCGGCGGGCGCTGCTGCTGCTCGCGCTGCCCGCGATCCTGCTGCTGCTGGCAGGCCTGTCGCGCGCGCTCGCGGGGCGCGAGGACACGACCACGGTCGGCATGCTCGGGGGCTTCGCGCTCGGCACCGTCATCCCGCTGCTCGGCCTCATCGCCGGCACCGGTGCGATCGGGCCGGAGATCGACGACGGCTCGATCGTCTACCTGCTGTCGAAGCCGCTGAGCAGGTCCTCGATCGTCACGACCAAGGCGGCGGTGGCGATGGCCGTCGTGACCGTCTTCGGCGCCGTGCCGACGCTGCTCGCCGGGCTGGTCCTGTCCGGCACCGGCGCGCGCCTCGCGGTCGGCTTCGGCCTCGCCGCGCTCGTGGCCGGCGTCGCGTACGCGGCCCTCTTCCTGCTGCTCGCCGTCCTCACCCGGCAGGCGGTCGTGGTGGGGCTGCTCTACGCCCTCATCTGGGAGTCCCTCGTCGGGAACTTCGTGCCTGGCGCGCAGGCGCTGAGCGTCCAGCAGTGGGCGCTGTCGATCACCGAGCGGGTGCTGGGCACCAGCACCGCGGCGCGGCTCGACGTCGACGCGGCGGTGGGCGTCACGACCGGCTGCGTCCTCCTCGCCGTCGTCATCGTCGGCGGCACCTGGTACGCCGGTCGGCGGCTGCGCAGCCTCCGGCTCACCAGCGACGACTGACCCTCGGTGCGCAGCGCGGGGATCGGGTTCGGGCTGGGGTTCCTCGTGGCCCTGCAGCTCGGCCCGATGTCGCTGTTCCTCATCCGGACCGTGCTGCGCAGCGGGGTGCGCGCCGGGCTGGGAGTGGGCGCCGGGATCGCGCTCACCGACCTCCTCTACGCCACGGCGGGCGCGGCCGGGGCTGCGCCGCTCGTCGCGATCGACGCCGTCCGGACGACGCTGCGGCTGGTCGGTGCCGCGGTGCTCGTCTGGCTCGGGGTCCGCAGCATCCGTGCCGGCTCCCGCCCCGCGACGGAGGGCGACCGCGAGGCCGCGGTCTCGCCGTACCGGGCCTTCCGGACGGCGGTGGCCGCGACCGCGGCGAACCCGACCACGATCCTGAGCTGGGTCGCGGTCTTCACGGCGCTGCCGGACGACACGCGACCGGTGCCGCTGGTGCTGGGCGTGGGGGTCGGCAGCCTCGCCTGGTTCGTGCTGCTCACCGCCGGGGTCGCCGCGGTGCGGCACGCCCTGAGCCGGCGCGCGATCCAGGTCGCCGACGTGCTCGCCGGCCTCGGCCTCATCGGCTTCGGCGCCGCCCTGGCCTGGAGCGCCCTCCGCTAGAGGAGCGGGCGGAGCTGCAGGGTCTGCTCGCGGTCGGGGCCGATGCCGACGGAGCTGAACGGCGCACCGCTCATCTCCTCCAGCGCCCGGATGTAGAGCTGGGCGTTCTTCGGCAGGTCCTCGAAGCGACGGGCGGCGGTGATGTCCTCGGTCCAGCCGTCGAACAGCTCGTAGACCGGCGTCGCGTGGTGGAACGCGGTCTGCGTCATGGGCATCTCGTCGTACCGGACGCCGTCGACCTCGTAGGCGACGCAGACGGGGATCTGCTCCCAGCCGGTGAGCACGTCGAGCTTGGTGAGGACGAAG
>DATJGA010000300.1:0-12534 GCA_035495395.1 Mycobacteriales bacterium
GGCCTGGACTCGGTGCGCGCGCTGCGCGCGGTCGACCCCACCGTCCCCATCGTCGTGCTCACCGGCACCGACAGCGACGAGCTCGGGCGGCAGGCGCTCGAGCTCGGCGCGCAGGACTACCTCGTCAAGGGCCAGCACGGCTCCGACGCGGTACGGCGATCGGTGGTGTTCGCGCTCGAGCGGTCCAAGCGGCAGGCAGCGGAGCAGCGCCAGTCGCTGCTGGCGGAGCGGCTGCAGCTCGTGCTGGAGGCGTCCGCCGAGGGCATCTGCATGCTCGACGCCACCGGACGGCTGACCTTCGTCAACCGGGCGGCCGCGGAGCTGCTCGGTACCGCGCCCGAGGCGCTGCTGGGGCGGCAGCTGCACGACTTCCACGTCTGCCCTGGCGAGCTCTGCGCCCTGGAGGCCTCGCTGCGCACGCCCCAGGAGCACGACGCCGGCGAGCAGGCGTTCCGCTCCGCGGCCGGCGCCGCCCTCGTGCTGGAGGTCCGCACCCGCACCGTCGACGAGCCGACCTCGCCGGGCGGCACGGTCGTCAACCTCACCGACGTCACCGTGCGCCGCCAGGCCCAGGAGTCGCTGGCCGAGCGGGAGGCGCAGCTCGTCGACGCCCAGCGGCTCGCGCACCTCGGCAGCTGGGAGTGGGACCTCGCGACCGGTGAGGTGCGCTGGTCGGACGAGATGTTCCGCATCACCGGACTGCGACGCGGGGACCTCCCGCCGGATCGCACCAAGCTCGACGCCTACATCGGGATGGTGCCGCCGGCCGAGCGCGCTGAGCTGCAGCTGCTGTTCGACGCGTGGACGCTGGCCCGTCCCCCGGTCACGGTGGTGCACCGGCTGGAGCGACCGGACGGCGCCACCCGGTGGCTGCAGGCCCGCGCCAGCGTCAGCGCCGAGGGCACCACGCCCGCCGGCGAGCCCGCCCTGCGCGTCGTCGGGACGGTGCAGGACATCACCGAGCAGAAGGTCGCCGAGGACGCCCTGGCGCACCAGGCGCTGCACGACGTGCTCACCGGGCTGCCCAACCGGGCGCTGCTGCTCGACCGGCTCGACCGCGCGCTCGCCGACAGCCGGCGCGACGGCGTCGCCGTCGTGTTCATGGACCTCGACCGCTTCAAGTGGGTCAACGACAGCATCAACCACTCGGCCGGCGACGAGCTGCTCGTCGCCGTCGCCCAGCGCCTCGTCGCCGTCGTGCGGCCCACGGACACGCTGGCCCGGCTGGGCGGGGACGAGTTCGTGCTCGTGTGCACCGACCTGAAGGCGGAGCAGGAGCTCTTCGACGTCGTGGGCCGGCTGTCCGCCGAGCTCGAGGAGCCCTTCACGCTCGACGGGCGCGAGCTGGTCATCACCACGAGCATGGGCCTCGCGCTCGCACCCGCCGGCACGCCGGCCGACTCCGAGTCGCTGCTGCGGGACGCGGACACCGCCCTCTACCGCGCCAAGGAGAACGGCAGGGCGCGCTGCGAGGTGTTCGACGAGGCCATGCGGCTGCGCGCGTCGCAGCGGCTCGAGGTGCTCAACGACCTGCGCGTCGGCATGCAGCGCGAGCAGTTCCGCGCCTGGTACCAGCCCGTCGTCGACCTGGCCACCGGCCGGGTCGTCGGCTGCGAGGCGCTGGCCCGGTGGGAGCACCCCGAGAAGGGCCTGCTCATGCCGGACTCCTTCATCCCGCACGCCGAGGAGACCGGCGCCGTCGCCGGGCTCGGCGACGCCGTGCTCCTGCAGGCCTGCACCCAGGTCGCCGAGTGGAACCGCGCGCGACACCCCGGCGACGCGCTGCGAGTGGCGGTGAACCTCTCCGCCCGGCAGCTCAGCTCCCCCACCCTGGTCGACACCGTGAAGACGGCGCTCGCCGCCTCCGGGCTGAACCCGCAGCACCTGTGCCTGGAGGTGACCGAGAGCGTCGTCATGGAGGACGTCGTGCTCAGCGGGGCCGCCCTCGGCAAGCTGCGCGAGCTCGGCATCCGCACCGCGGTCGACGACTTCGGCACCGGCTACTCCTCGCTCGCCTACCTGCTCGGCCTGCCGCTCGACGTGCTCAAGGTGGACCGCTCCTTCGTGGAGGTCCTCGACCCCAGCAACAAGCCGGCCGTCGCCATCGTCCGCGCCATCGCGGCGCTCGCCGACGCGCTGAACCTCGGTGTGCTGGCCGAGGGCGTGGAGACGCAGAGCCAGCTCGACGAGCTCCGGCTGCTCGGGGTCCAGCAGGCACAGGGGTTCCTGTGGGGCAAGGCGGTGCCCGCGGAGCAGGCCGACTGGGCCGCGCCCTCGCAGGTGTCGGTACCGGTCGCCCGGCGAGGGGAGCTGCCGACTCACGCCGAGAGCCGAGGGCACTCGTGAGGGCCTGGCTGCACGTGGCCCAGGGCCTCGACCTGGCTGTGGTCGTCGTGGCGATCGCGGTGCTGCTCCGCCGTACCCGCCGAGGGATGTCGGCGGCCGACCGCTGGGCGCTGGTGATGTTCGCCGACCTCGGGCTGGTGGCGCTGGCCTGGCTCTTCCCGGTCCACGACGACGGGTCGGTGCTGCGGCACGGGAGCCGGGTCCTGCTCATCGCGGCGCTGCTGAGCGTGCCGTACCTGCTGGTGCGCTTCGCCCGCTCGCTCGGCGCGGTGAGCGAGGGCGCCCACCGGGTGGCCGTCGGGCTCACCGCGGTGCAGCTGCTCATGACCGTCTCCTCGCCCCGCTTCCCCGGGCCCGGCGACCCGCGCAGCACCTGGTTCTCGGTCTTCTTCGGCGTGGTCGTGTTCGCGTGGACGGCGCAGTCGATGCTCGCCGGGGTCGGCCTCTGGTCCGCCGGCCGGGGCCAGCCCTCCGTCGTGATGCGCCGGATGGAGGCGCTCAGCCTGGGCGGCATCGTGCTGACCCTGGCACTGGTGGCCACCTTCGGGTCGCACGGCGCGGTCACCCCGGTGCGGGTCGGCGCGACGCTGCTCAGCGTCGGCGGGGCGACGCTGCTCGCCCTCGCGTTCATGGTCCCTCCCTGGCTCGCCGCGGCGTGGCGCGCACCGGACCTCGGGCGGCTGGCCGTCGCCGAGCGCAGCCTGATGGCGGCGGTGACGCCCGAGGAGGTGGCCGCCGCGGCTGTGCCGGCGGTCGTGCAGCTGTTCGGTGCCAACGGCGCCGCCCTGCTCGACGGGCACGGGCGGACGACGGCCGCGCTGGGCACCGACGCCGAGGAGCTCGCCGGCGTGCGGGCCGAGCTCGAGCAGCTCACCGGTGACGCGGTGGTGGTGCGCACGGGCGACGGGGGCTTCGCCTGCCGGCTCAGCGAGGGCTGGCTCGTCGTGCGCCCGGGGCCGTTCGCCCCCGTCTTCAGCGAGCCCGAGCTGCACCTGCTGGACCGGGTCGGCTCGTTCGTCGACCTGGCGCTGCAGCGCTGCCGGCTCTTCGAGGAGCACGCCCGGGCGCGCCGCACGACCGAGGCCGCGAACACCGAGCTGCAGACCCTCATCTACACCGTCTCGCACGACCTGCGGAACCCGATCATCTCGGTGCTCGGGTACCTCGACGTGCTGGGGCGCGAGCACGCGGGCCAGCTCACCGGCGACGGGGAGCACTACCTGCAGCGCATCCAGGTCAACGCGCTCTACATGCAGAGCCTCATCCAGGACCTGCTCGAGCTCTCCCGGATCGGCCGCAGCGAGCCCCCGCCGCAGGCGGTGCCGCTCGGCGATCTTGCCGAATCGGTCGCGCAGGAGCTCCGGGCGCTGCACCCTGGCTGCAGGATCTCCGTGGAGGGGACGTTCCCCGTGGTCTGGATGAGCGAGCTGCGCGCGCGTCAGCTGCTGACCAACCTCATGGACAACGCCGTGAAGTACGGCGGAGACGAGGGCAAGGTGACCGTGCAGGCCGACGAGTCCCCGTCCGGGGTCGCCGTCCTCACCGTGGCCGACGAGGGGCCCGGCGTCCGGGAGGACCTGCGCGAGAAGGCCTTCGACGTGTTCGAGCGGCTGGACGCTGCGCAGACCGAGGTGCCGGGGACCGGGATGGGCCTGCCGATCTGCAAGCGCATCGTCGAGACCCTCGACGGCTCCATCGCGCTGCGCGGTCCGGCTGCGGGAGCCCCCTCGGGCACGACCGTCACCGTCGAGCTGCCGCGCGCCGGCGTCCTGGGCTGGCGCGCGGTGGACCTGCGCGTCCACGAGGGCGCGTGACGCGCGCCATGGCCCGGGTCCTCGTAGCCGACAACGACGCCGAGGCGTTGGACCTCGCGCTGCTCGACCTCGAGCTCGAGGGGCACGTCGTGCAGGGCGCGGAGGACGGCGAGACGGCGCTGCGGCTGCTGCCCGGCTTCCAGCCCGACGTGGTGGTGCTCGACTACCGCATGCCGCCGGGGCGCAACGGGCTCGCGGTCGCCCGCCAGCTCCGGCAGGAGCACCCCGACCTCGCGCTCGTCATCTACAGCAACTACCAGGACGTCGACCTCGTGCGACAGGCGCGCGAGCTCGGGGTGCCGTTCCTCCCGAAGGGCAACCTGCGCACGCTGCGCGCGGCGGTGCGGGCGGTCGAGCCGTGACCACGCCCCGGCGCCCCGCCCTGCTGCGGGCCCTCGTGCCGCTGCTGCTGGCGGCGCTGCTCGTCCCCTGGATCCTGATCGGTGCCCGCGACAAGGCCCGCACCGACGCCGACGCCGAGGCCCGTGCGGACGCGGCCTCCGTCGTCGCCGAGATCAGCGCCGCCTTCCGCGCCAAGGTCTCCGCCGCCGCCCTCGCCTCCGGTACGACGATCCCCGCGGGTGCGCTCGGGACCTCCTCCGTCGACCCCGCGACGGCCATCGAGGCCCGCGACGCGGGCACGCCGACGCTCGACGACACGAGCCGACCGCCCTCGATCGTCGTCCCGCTGTACGGCACCGCCACGCCACCGACGACGACCGAGGCCCGCCGCGCCGCCCTGGTGGGCTACCGCGCCGTGCCGCTCGACCTCAGCGCGGCGCTCACGGCGGCGACCCCCCAGGGCGGCGGCCTCGTGCTGCACGGACCGTCCCGGGCCGTGCACAGCGAGCCGGGGCCCATGCCGAGCGGGGTCAGGTCCTACCGCGCGCCGCTCGACGTCGGCGGGGCGCCCGGGTGGTACCTCGAGGCCTGGGAGCGCTCGGGCGGGATCTCGGCGCAGACCTGGCTGGTGTGCCTCGGGCTGCTGCTCGCGTGCGGTGCCCTGTCCGCCGTGCTGGTCCTCGACCGGCGGCACGCGGAGCAGTCCCGCGAGCGCCAGGACCAGCTCGAGCGCGACGGGATGCTGGTCTCGGGGCTGGCTCCCGTCGTACAGGCGAGCCTGGACCTCGGCGAGGTGATCCCGGCCGCGACGTCGCACCTGGTGCAGGGCCTGGACCTGACGGGCCTGAGCCTGTCGGTGCCCGGGCCGGCCGGCGAGCGCCAGCTGTTCGCGTGGGGCGAGCCGCCCGACCCGCACACGGTGCCCACGGCGCGGACGCCCGACGCGCTCGCCCAGGGCGAGACGTTCGCGCTGTCCCTCGCCCGCGGGGGCCGGGTGCTCGGCGTGCTGCGTGTGGTCGCCGGGTCGTCCCTCAACGAGACGGACCTGCGGGCGCTCGCGACAGCCAGCGAGCTGCTCGGATCCACGCTGGCGAACGCCGAGGCGTTCGCGCAGCAGCAGAGCGTCGTGGAGCGCATGCAGTCGGTCGACGAGCTCAAGACGGTCTTCCTCGCCACCGCCTCGCACGAGCTGCGCACGCCGGTCGCGGCCATCGTGGGGTTCTCCACCCTCGTGCTGGACCAGTGGGGCCAGGGCGAGCCGGAGAAGGCGCTGCCCTTCCTGGAGCGCGTCCTCGCCAACGCGCGCAGCCTGGAGACGCTCACCGAGCAGCTGCTGGACTTCTCCCGGCTGGAGCGCGGCATGAAGCCAGCTCTCGGGGAGGTGCTGGACCTCGCCGACACCACGCGGCGGGTGCTGCAGGACCAGCCGGAGCTGACGGCGGACCACCTGCTGACCCTCGCGCTGGCCGCGGACTGCCACGTGCGCGGCTCCGAGCCGGCGGTGAACCGCATCATCACGAACCTCGTCGGCAACGCCGCGAAGTACTCGCCCAAGGGCACCCGCATCACCGTCTCGGTCGCCTCCGACGGCCAGCGCGTGGTCCTCACCGTCGACGACGAGGGCTCCGGCGTCGCCGAGGCCGACCGCGAGCGCATCTTCACCCGCTTCTACCGCGGCCGTGGCGACGCCGTCAGCAGCACCCGAGGCACGGGGGTGGGGCTCGCGATCGTCGCCGAGTTCGCCGCCTCCATGTCCGGCACCGCCGTCGTGCAGGAGGCACCCTCCGGAGGGGCGCGCTTCCGCGTGACCTTCCCCGCCGCCGAAGGCATCGTCCAGCCCCACCTCGAGGGAGACCCCCATGTCCGGCTTGCGTGACCGCCTCGCGCCCCTCCTGGCAGGCACCCTCGTCCTCGCCGTCGCCGTGAGCGTCGTCGTGCTCCTGCAGATCGCCACCGACCAGGGCAGCAAGGCGCTGAAGAACGCCAAGCTCGCCCAGGTCAACGCGACAGCCAACAGCTTCAACGCGCGCTTCACCGCGCAGCTCGGTGCCGTCTCCGGGCTGGGGTCGAGCCCCTGGGAGCTGGTGCCCGGCAGCAAGCGCGACGCCGGCGTCCTGCAGACGTACGCGGCGATCGACCCGAACGCCAAGTCGGGCTTCTTCCTCATCGACGCCAACGACCGGGTCACCAGCGGCGTGCTGCTCCGGCCGGGCACCCTGGGCTCGCGGTTCGACGTGCCCGGCTGGGCCAAGGCGAAGGCCAACCTCGGGACCACGCCGGTGGCCGTGCTCCCGGTGACGAGCACCGGCCTCACCACGGAGCTGCCCAGCTACGCGTTCGTCGTCGCCATCCGCGGCGCGACGCCCGGCAGCGTCCGTGGGGCCCTGGTCGCGGAGCAGGCGCTGACCGCCAACTCGCCGTTCCAGCAGGAGATCGCCCAGCTCGCCGACCGCAACGCCTCGACCGCCGCCTGGTACTTCGTCGACAGCGGCGGCTCGATCGTCGCCTCCACGCAGGGCGCCAGCCTCGGGAAGAAGGTCGAGGACCCGAAGTACCTCACCGCCCACAGCGGCCTCACCGACATCGGCAAGAAGATCGTCATCACCGCGGACGTCCCCGCGCTCGGCTGGCGAGTCGTGTTCCGGCAGGACCGCGGCCAGTTCGTGTCCGCGCTGTCCGGGCCGCTCCAGAAGGCCGGTCTCATCCTGGTGCTGCTGCTGCTCGGCGTGGGCCTGACGGTCGTCGTCATCCTCGTGCGCCGGCTCCGCGAGGCGCGGGAGCAGGAGCGCCGGCTGCGCGAGCTGACCCGGTCGCAGGCCGAGTTCATCTCGGTCGTCTCGCACGAGCTGCGGACCCCGGTCGCGGGCGTGCTCGGCTTCCTGCAGACCACCGTCGACCACTGGGGATCGCTCACCGACGCCGACCGGCTGAGCACGGTCAAGCGCGCCGTGACCAACGCGCGCCGGCTGCAGGCGATGACCCGGGACGTGCTCGACACCGAGAGCATCGAGTCCGGCCGGCTCGGGTACGCCTTCCAGCACGTCGACCTCGGGGCGGAGCTGCGGACCGCGGTCGAGGGCAGCCAGAACGCGGACTCCGCGCACCCCATCGTCCTCGTGGAGCCGCCACGCCCGATCACGGTCGACGTCGACCCGGACCGCTTCCAGCAGGTGCTGGGCAACCTGCTCGAGAACGCCCGCAAGAACACCCCCGCCACCGAGCCGATCGAGGTGGAGACCGAGCTCGTCGGCGGTGCCGAGCCGAGGGTCCGGGTGTCGGTCATCGACCGGGGTCCGGGGGTGGACGCGGACTCCCTCGAGCGCATCTTCGAGAAGTTCGTGCGGGGCAACGACAACGCGGTGACGGGCACCGGCCTCGGCCTGTACATCGTGCGCCGGATCGTCGAGGCGCACCACGGCCGCATCTGGTGCGAGAGCACACCTGGGGACCGCACGGCGTTCGTCTTCGAGCTGCCGCTCGCCCGGAAGGAGGAGCAGGTTCCCCAGCCCGTGTCCTGAGGCACGGTTGGGGTAGGTTCTCCGGCGTGGGCGACCTCACCATGGAGCGCGACTCCGACACGGACGCGTTGACCGTGCTCGTGGTCGACGACGCGCCCGACATGCGCTTCCTCGCCCGCTCCGTCCTGGAGAGCTCAGGCGTGCACGTCGTGGCCGAGGCGGCCGACGGACCGGAGGCGCTCACCGCCTTCCGCAAGCTCGACCCGCCGCCGGTGCCGACGGTGATCCTGCTCGACAACCAGATGCCCGGGCCCAGCGGTCTCGAGGTCGCGCAGGAGATGCTCGCGCACGCCCCCGACCAGCTCATCGTGCTCTTCAGCGCCTACCTCAGCCCCGAGGTCATCGAGCAGGCCGAGCGCATCGGCGTGGCCGCCTGCGTCTCGAAGGTCGACGTCACCCGGCTCGCGTCGATCATCCGGGACCTCGTCGAGTCCCGCGGGTAGCGACCTGCCGTGAAGCAGGTCCTGGTCCTGGGGGCGGGCTTCGGCGGGCTCGAGCTCGCGACCCGGCTGTCCGAGTCGGTCCCCGACGAGGTCCGGGTGACCCTGGTCGACCAGGCCGACGGCTTCCTGTTCGGCTTCCAGAAGCTGGACGTGCTCTTCCGCGGCCGGGCGCCCGAGGAGATGCGGCTGCCGTACCGCGACCTCGCCCTGCCGGGCGTCGAGTTCCGGCAGGAGCGCGTGCTGTCGATCGAGCCGCGCACCCGGCGCGTCGTGACCGACCGGGGCGAGTACCAGCCCGACGTGCTCGTCGTGGCGCTCGGCGCCGACTACGACCCGGCGGCCACCCCCGGCTTCGTCGAGGACGGCTTCGAGTTCTACTCCGTGCCCGGTGCGCAGCGGCTGCGCGAGCGGCTGGCGACGTTCGACGGCGGCGACGTCGTCCTCGCCGTGCTGGCGCTGCCGTTCAAGTGCCCGCCGGCGCCGTTCGAGGCCGCGCTGCTGCTCCACGAGCACCTCGTCGCGACCGGGGTCCGCGACCGCAGCACGATCGAGGTCATCAGCCCGATGGCCTCTCCCGTGCCCGTCTCGCCGTCGACGAACGAGGCGATCCTCACGGCCCTGCACGAGCGCGGCATCACCTACACGCCGGGCCGGCGGGTGCGCCGGCTCGACCCGGCGGCGCACGTCGCGCACCTGTCCGACGAGGTACGGCGGTACGACCTGTTCGTCGGGATCCCCACGCACCGCGTGCCCGCCGTCCTGGACGAGTCCGGGCTGACCCAGGGGGGCGGCGACGGCTGGGTCGCGGTGGACCCGCGGACGCTCGCCACGCCGTACGACGGGGTGTACGCGCTGGGCGACTGCGCGGACGCACCGGTCCCCCGCGCCGGGGTGTTCGCCGAGACCGCCGCGCGCGTGGTGGCCGACGACATCATCAGCCAGGTCCGCCGTACCGCCCCTGCCCAGCCGTACGACGGGAAGGGCAGCTGCTTCATCGAGATGGGCGACGGCCGGGTCGGCATGGTCGACGCCGACTTCCTCAGCGGCCCGGAGCCGGTGGCCCCGTTCTACGGGCCGAGCCTCGAGCTGGCGCAGGAGAAGCGCCGGTTCGAGCAGTCGCGCAGCGAGCGCTGGTTCGGGCGCCGGAGCGGCGAGAGCGCCTAGCTCACTCGCAGGTGCAGCGCTGCTCCTCGGGGAACGGCGCCAGCGCCTCCTCGACGTGGTCGCCGCAGCCGGCCCACGTCGCCTTGCCGCACTGGGGGCACCGCACCGCTACGCACACGCCCTCCACGGTACCCAAGGACGGGGCCGGCCCGTAGGGTGCGAGCGTGCTGAGCCTCCCCCAGGCGGTCCTGCAGGCCGCCACCAAGCCGGTCACCCTCGTGCACGGCGCCGAGGCGCTCCTCGAGAAGCTCGGCGAGGTCGCCGGCCGGGCGCTCGCGCTGCTCGAGGTGGCCGAGCCGCTGGCCACGCGCATCGCCGGCGTGGCGCAGGAGGCCGAGCACACGGCGGCCCGGGTCGCCGGGCTCGTGGTTCGGGCCGAGGACGTCACCGGCGCGGCCGCCACGGCCACCGACAGCGCGGCCGCGACGGTGGCCGCCGTGCAGCCCCTCGTCACCGCCGTGTCGGCCATCGACCCGCAGCAGCTCGTCGCGCTCGTCGAGTCGATCCCCGCCGTGCTCGAGCGGCTCGCGGCCCAGGTCGAGAACCTGGACCGCACCGTGGCCGACGTGGGCGCCCTGCTCTCGGGCATCCCGGGCGCCGCGCGGCTCGCCAAGCGCGGGGACAGACTCACAGCCCGCTGACAGGTCCGTCCCAGGAACGCCGCGCATGATGGTCACATGAAGCTCTCGCGCACCCACCTCGCGCTCGGCGCGGCCGGCCTCGCCGCCGGCGTCGCGCTCGGCGTCACCGGACTCGCCCAGGCCGCCGACCCGACCCCCACGCCGAGTCCCGCCGCTGGGCAGGGCATGGGCCCCGACCACCGGGGCATGCCCTTCGGCGGCCGGATGCGGGGCGACCACCGCGGCGGGTACGGCGGGCTCGTCACGTCGATCAGCAGCGACAGCCTGACGGTGCGCACCCCCCGCGGCACCGAGACGATCGCGCTGAACGGCAGCACCACGTACTACGAGGGCAAGACCAAGGCCACCCGCAGCGCGGTGAGCACCGGTGACGTGGTGCACGTGCGGCTCGTCGACCCGCGCGCCACGAAGAAGGTCGCCGCCGTCGTCACGGTCGTGCCGGCGCACCTGGTCGGCTTCGTCACCGAGGTGGGCAGCAGCACCCTCACCATCAAGGACCTCGACGGGTTCACCCGCACGATCCGGACGAGCTCGTCGACGACGTACGTGAAGGACGGCGCCACCGCGACGCGCAGCGCGATCACCGTGGGCAGCGTCGTCCGGGCCGTCGGCCAGGTCGACAGCGACGGCACGACGCTCGACGCGACGCGGGTGGCCACCGGCCTTCCCGCCAAGGGCGACCGTCGCGGCCCGGCCGGCGCCGGCATGCCGATGATGGACGACATGCCCATGGACGGCCCCACCGCATAACGACCTGCGCCGGGCGGAGCCGTCCGGCACAGTGCCCGCATGGCCTGGCACGAGACCGAGGACGTCGAGCAGTACCTCGCCGCGGCCGGTGACCTCCTGTTCGCCGAGCCGGGCCTGCACACCATCTCCCTGACCGTGTGCGAGAACGTGCGCGCCCGCCCCGACGGCACCCGGTTCGCCTGGTGGCAGCAGCCCGACGGCGAGGTCACCGGCTGCGTCTCGCTGACCCCGCCGTACCCGCTGGCGATCGGCGTCGTGCCGCAGGAGGCGGTCAGCGCGCTCGTCGACATGTGGGAGGTGCCCGGGTACAACGGGCCCAGCGCGCTCGCGGTGCAGGTCGCCGCGCTGGCCGCCGAGCGTCGAGGAGGCCGGGCCGTGCTGCAGAGCGCCTCCCGGCTGTTCCGGCTGGGCGAGCTGACCCCGCCGGCCGTGCCGGGGCGGGCCCGGGTCGCCGAGGAGCGGGACACCGCGTTCGTCGTGGCGTCCTTCCACGCCTTCATCGCCGAGACCGGCGTCATCCCGCAGGACGTCGAGAGCACGGTGCGCGACCGGATCGGGTACGGCGGGTTCGTGCTGTGGGAGGACGAGGGACCCGTGGCGATGTCCGGCGTGAGCCGGGTGGCGTTCGGGGCGGCGCGGCTCGGTCCGGTCTGGACGCCGCCGGAGCACCGCGGCCGCGGGTACGGCGGTGCGGTGACCGCCGCCGCGTCGCAGGTCGCGCTCGACCGCGGTGCGTGGGAGGTCGTGCTGTTCACCGACCTGACGAACCCGGTGAGCAACGCGCTCTACCCCCGGCTGGGGTACCGGCCCGTCATGGACCGCGCACTGCTGCTGCTCGACGGCTAGCAGTGCCCGTGGGGGCGCAGGCTGCTGCCCACGGTGAGGTCCCCCGCGGCCCGAACCCGTAGCAGCACCTCGTCGCCGGACCGCTGCAGGCAGGCGTCGCCGCCCGTGAGGGACAGCCAGCGCGACCAGCGCAGGTGCACGACGACGTCCGCGGGCCCGTCGACGGTGAGGCGGAGCTCGGTGCGAGTGGAGGCGAGGACGTTCGCCGGGGCGGTCGCGAGCGGGACCGCGGCCGGCACGGCATAGACCGTCCAGTCGTCGTCCTGCCACACCAGCGGCAGCGCGGTCCCGTCGCGCAGCAGGGTGCCCTCGCGGGTGCTGCCGAAGTCGAGCCGCCCGTGCCGCGGCACCGCGACGTGGTCGACGGCGTGCTCGTGCAGCCACACGAGGTAGCGGTCCGGCGTGAGCTTTCCCTTGTAGAACAAGGGGTTCAGCACGCGGTCCTGCTGCCGCGCCCAGCCGCGGGCCAGCGGCACCTCCTCGGCGACGTACCAGGACTCGCGGTGGTCGCGCGGCGCCACGACCTCGACCCGGTGGGCCCCTAGCGCGACCAGCTCGGCGCGGAGCGCGGTCATCGCGGGGCTGGTCGGCGCGCGCAGGTCGCCCCACGGCGGGCCGACCTGCCACCACAGCGCGACGGCGCACGCGGCCGCGACGAGCACCGGGCGGC
>DATJGA010000301.1:0-3687 GCA_035495395.1 Mycobacteriales bacterium
GCGCCGCGGAGTCGATCGGCACGACGCCGACGCGCATCATGCCGCCGCTGCTCGGCGCGACCGGACGGGCGGGCGTGCGCGAGCGGGTCATCGTCACGTCGGCGTCGCCCTCGACGAGGGGCACGGCGCGGCGCGGCACCATGGGCAGGCCGACGCTCGAGGGCGCACCGCCGAAGGGCAGGGAGGTCACGACCTGTGTCGTTCCCCGTCCGCTGCCGCGGTAACACCCCGGTACGGCGGGTAAGGCCCTGTCGTGAGACTGCGCTCCCTGTCCCCCATGACCGAGCTGCTCGTCGGGCTGGGGCTCATCACGCTCGTCCTCGTCCTCGTCGTGGACGCGACCGCTGCCGGCATCGGCATGTGGGCCAAGCACCGCAGCGACGAGTTCGTCGCGCTGCCGGCCTCGCTCGACGTCGCCGGCGTGCCCGAGCGCAGCGTGCTGCTCGACACGCACAACCGGCCGTTCGCGTGGTTCTGGGACCAGGACCGGCAGTCCGTGCCGGCGCAGGGCATGTCGCCCGCGGTGCGCGAGGCCGTCGTCGCGGTCGAGGACGCGCGCTTCTACGACAACAAGGGGGTCGACCTGCTGGCCACGACCCGGGCCCTGCTCCACAACCTCAGCAGCGGCGAGCACGAGGGCGGCAGCACCATCACCCAGCAGTACGTGAAGAACCTGCTCGTCGTCCGCGCGCGGTCACGCGACGGTCAGCAGGCAGCGGTCGAGCTGAGCGCCCAGCGCAAGATGGCCGAGGCGCGGTACGCCCTGTCGCTCACCCGGCGGATGACCAAGGACGACATCCTGACCGGCTACCTCAACGTGGCGTTCTTCGGCCGCAACGCGTACGGCGTGCAGGCCGCGGCGGAGACGTACTTCGGCACCGACGCCCGACGACTCACGCTGCCGCAGGCGGCGCTCGTCGCCGGGCTGGTCAAGAACCCCGCGGGCTTCGACCCCTTCGTGCACCCGGCCGCAGCCCTGGCCAGGCGCAACGTCGTGCTGCAGCGGATGCGGGAGACCGGGAAGCTCACCGACGAGCAGCTGCAGGCCGCCCGCGCGACGGCCCTCGGTGTGCACGACGGCAGCCGGCACGCGGGCTGCAGCAACTCCAGCGCGGGCTACTTCTGCGACTGGGTGCTGCGCCAGCTGCTGGCCGACCCGGCGCTGGGGGCGAACCCGAAGCAGCGCCAGCGGCGGATCGACACCGGTGGTCTCCAGGTGCGCACCACGCTGGACCCCGCGGTGCAGGCCAGCACGCAGCGGGCGGTCGACCGGGCCAAGGGCTCGCGTGCCGCGGTGGCGGCGGTCGTCGAGCAGCCGGGCACCGGCGCGGTGCAGGCGATGACGGCATCGGTGCCCTTCGGCATCGCGAAGGGGCAGTCGAGCGTGAACCTCCCGCTCGGAGGCAGCAGCGGGTTCCAGGCGGGCTCCACGTTCAAGGTCTTCGTCCTCACCCAGGCCATCGAGGACGGGCTGCCGCTGGACCTGCGGATGTACGCGCCGCAGACCTACGCCTCCAGGAAGTTCGCGCCGTACAACGTCGTCAACGGCAGCGCCACGCCGTACGTCGTGAAGAACGCGGCGGACAGCGAGTCCGGCGTGTTCACCCTCGAGCAGGCCACCTGGCACAGCGTGAACACGTACTACATGCAGCTCGAGGAGCGGGTCGGGTTCGACGGCCCCGCCGACATCGCCGAGAGCATGGGCGTGCGCCGCGCCGACGGCGGCCCCTTGCAGCGGGTGCCGTCGTTCACCCTGGGGACCAACGAGATCACGCCGCTGGCGATGGCCGGCGCCATGGCGACGTACGCCGCGCACGGCCGCTACTGCACGGCGTTCGGGATCGTCTCGGTCGGCCGGACGCACCGCCCGGAGACCCGGCCCCAGTGCAAGCAGGTGCTCGACCGGCGGGTCGCCGACACGGTGACCCGGGTGCTGTCCGGCGTGATCGCCAAGGGGACCGGCAGCAACGCGGCGGTGCCCGGTGACGCCGCCGGCAAGACCGGGACGGTGCAGGACTTCTCCGCCGCGTGGTTCGTCGGGTACACGCCGCGGTACGCCGCCGCGGTCTGGATGGGCGACCCGCGCGGCGGCTTCCGCCACCCGCTCGTCGACGTCCGCGTCGGCGGCCGGACCTACCACCACATGTACGGCGGGGACGTGCCCGCCCAGGTCTGGTCGGACCTGATCAGCGGGAGCCCGGGCGGGGCGCAGGGCAGCAGCTTCGACCTCGCGGCCCCGGCGCCGTCGCACCACGTGGCCTCGACCACGGCACCGCGCTCCTCAGCCCCCAAGCCGGGCCCGGCGCCGAAGCCGGTGTGCCACAAGCGCAGGTGCCACGGCTGACGTCCTAGGGTCGAGCCGTGCAGCACAGCTTCGGCATCCCGGTGTCCGGCTCCTGGGCGACGCCCGCCATCGTCCGCGAGGTCTGCCAGGAGGCGGAGCGCCTCGGGTACGCCGGCCTGTGGAGCTTCCAGCGCACCCTCTACCCCGCGGACGCGTCGATCCCGGTCGTGTACCGCAGCGTGCACGACCCGCTCGCGGTCTCGGCGTACGTCGCGGGCGTCACCGACCGGATCCGCATCGGGCTGGCCGTCGTGAACCTGCCCTTCTACTCACCGCTGGTGCTGGGGAAGGCGCTGACCAGCATCGACGCGCTGTCCGACGGGCGGCTCGACGTCGGTCTCGGGCTGGGCTGGAGCGCCGACGAGTTCCGCGCGGCCGGCGCCTCGATGGAGCAGCGCGGCGCGCGGGCGGCGGAGTTCGTGCAGGCGCTGCGCGCCGTGTGGGGCGAGGACCCGGTCGAGCACTCCGGGACCTACTACGAGGTCCCCCGCTCGATCGTGCAGCCCAAGCCCGTGCAGGAGCAGGGTCCACCCGTGCTGCTCGGCGGCACGGCCGAGGTGGCGCTCCGGCGGGCGGGACGCATCGCCGACGGCTGGATCTCCTCGAGCCGCTTCGAGCTGGAGAAGATGCCGTGGGCCGTCGAGACGCTGCGCGCCGCGCGCGAGGAGGTCGGCAAGACGATGGACGGCTTCCGCCTCGTCGTCCGCGGCGTCGTGCGGGTCCGCGCGGAGGACGGCGATCGCGCCTTCACCGGGACCCTCGACAAGGTCCGCCGCGACATGGACTCCTACGCGGCGCACGGCGTCACCGAGCTGTTCGTCGACCTCAACTTCGACGAGGAGATCGGCAACCCCGACGCCGACCCCGTCAAGAGCCTGCGCCGGGCGCACGTCGCCCTGGAGGCCTTCGCGCCCTCCTAGCGCCTGCGCCGCTCGTCCCTCGCCGTCCGGGCGATCCGGCGGTCGGCGAGCACGACGGACATCAGCAGCACGACGCCGCCCAGGGCGGCGATGGCGAAGCACACCATCGCGATGCTCGGGTAGCCGAGGATCCGTGAGCGCGTAGGGATCTGCATCATCAGCGCGGCACCGACGACCAGCGAGGCGAGCACCAGTCCGCTGGCCAGCCGGTTCGCGAGCCGCTGCAGCACTGCGAGCAGCTGCGGCTCGTCGATCGCGTCGACCTTGAGGTGGAAGCTCCCCTCGGCGACCGCGTCCATGACCTTGTTGATGCGGCCGGGCAGCTGGACGGTGAAGTCGCGCGCCTCCATCACCGCACCGAGGACGCCCCCGGTCGAGGTCGTCATCCGGGTCTGCAGGATCGTCGCGGTGTTCCGCCGTACG
>DATJGA010000302.1:0-15656 GCA_035495395.1 Mycobacteriales bacterium
CGGCGACGTCGACGGCGGGCAGCAGCTCGAGGGGCATCAGTACCTCTTTCGGGTGCGGACGAGGACGGCGAGGAAGCCGAGGGACACGACGGCCAGGCCGACCCGCGTCATCGGGCGGTCGACGAAGAGCCAGATCAGGACCTGTACGGCGAGGTAGAGCGCGACGACTCGCACCAGCGCCCAGGTGCTGAGCTGCCCGAAGCGGTGCCGCCGGTGCGGCAGCGACGGCCGCAGCCGGTCGCGCACCTCGGCCCGACGGGCCTGCCGGGCGCGGTTGGCCGCGGCGGTCTCCAGGTGCCGGCGCCGGGCCGCCTCGCGGGCCTCACGGGCCCGCTTCCGCTCCTGGCTCACAGCGTGCGCACCCAGTTCTCGAGCAGGTGCGCGCCCGCGTCGCCGCTCTTCTCGGGGTGGAACTGCGTGGCGCTGAGGACCCCGCGCTCGACGGCCGCGGCGAACGTCGTCGCCCCGTGCGTCGCGGTCGTGAGCAGCACGTCGGGGACGGCCCGCGCGGCGTAGGAGTGCACGAAGTAGAACCGCTGGTCCTCGACGCCCTTGAAGAGCACCGATCCCTCGGGGACGACCACCGTGTTCCAGCCCATGTGCGGCACGACCGGCGCGTGCAACCGCGTGACGTCGCCCGACAGCACGCCGAGCCCGGGCGTCTCGAGACCGTGCTCCAGGCCGCGCTCGAACAGCACCTGCATCCCCACGCAGATCCCCAGCACCGGCCGCTCGCGACGCAGCCGGTCGCGCACCAGCGCGCCGCCGCCCACCGCGTCCAGCCCGGCCATGCACGCCGCGAACGCCCCCACCCCGGGGACGACGAGGCCGTCCGCCTCGGCCGCTGCGCCGAGGTCGGCGGTGACCGTGACGGCGGCACCGGCGCGGGCCAGGGCGCGCTCGGCGGAGCGCAGGTTCCCCGACCCGTGGTCGAGGACGACGACGGTGGGCGTCGTCACCACTCGCCCGTCGCTCGCTCGCGAGCGAGCTCGCTCCTCCTGCTCGCCGTCACAGAACGCCCTTGGTGCTGGGCACTCCCGTCACGCGCGGGTCGAGCTCGCACGCCGTACGGAGCGCGCGGGCGACCGCCTTGAACTGGGTCTCGACGACGTGGTGGGCGTTCCGCCCCGACAGCACGCGGACGTGCAGCGCGATGCCGCTGGTCGCGACGAGCGACTCCCAGATGTGCTTGGTCAGCGTGGTGTCGTAGCTGCCGATGAGCTCGACCAGGTCCGGCTCCTCGTGCACGAGGTACGGCCGGCCGCTGAGGTCGACCGCGGCCTGGACGAGGCACTCGTCGAGCGGGACGAGCGCGTCGCCGAAGCGCCGGATGCCCGCCTTGTCCCCCAGTGCCTCCTTGAGGGCCTGGCCGATGGCGAGCGCGGTGTCCTCGACGGTGTGGTGCGCGTCGACGTGCAGGTCGCCCTCGGTCTTCACCGCCAGGTCGAACCCGCCGTGCCGGCCCAGCTGGCTGACCATGTGGTCGAAGAAGGGCACACCGGTCTCGCTCGAGGCCTGCCCTGTCCCGTCGAGGTCGAGCTCGACGCGGACGTCGCTCTCCTTGGTCGTGCGCTGCACCAGCGCGGTACGTGCCATGCACAAGAGGCTATCGGCGCCGACACGTATCTCACATCTGAGATACGGGTAGCCTCTCGGCCCGTGAGCGACGCCTACCTCCAGCAGATCGGCGCCCTCGTGCGCGACGCCCGCAAGCACCGGGGGTGGACCCAGGCCCAGCTGGCCGAGGCGCTGTCCACCAGCCAGAGCGCGGTGGCCCGCATCGAGCAGGGCAAGCAGAACGTCTCGCTCGAGATCCTCGCCCGCATCGGCACCGCCCTCGACGCCGGGCTGGTGCAGCTCGGCCACTCCGGCCCCACCCACCTGCGCGTCGTCGGCGGCACGCAGCTCTCCGGGTCCATCGAGGTCAAGAGCAGCAAGAACGCGGCCGTCGCGCTGCTGTGCGCCTCCCTCCTCAACGCCGGGCGGACCACCCTGCGCGGCGTGGCCCGCATCGAGGAGGTCAACCGGATCCTCGAGGTGCTGACGAGCATCGGGGTCGAGGCCTCCTGGGACGGCGACGACCTCACGCTCCAGCCCCCGGCGACCCTCACGCTCGACCGGCTCGACGGGGCGGCTGCCCGCCGTACCCGGTCGGTGCTGCTGCTCCTCGGACCGCTGCTGCACCGCGAGAGCGACTTCCAGATCCCGTACGCCGGGGGCTGCGAGCTCGGCACCCGGACGGTGGAGCCGCACAAGACCGCGCTCCGGCCGTTCGGCGTGAAGGTCGTCGCGACCGAGGGGTCGTACCAGGTCACGCGCGACGCGGGCCAGGTGCCGGTCCGCCCCGTCGTGCTGACCGAGCGCGGCGACACCGTCACCGAGAACGCGGTCATGGCCGCCGCGCGGCTCGACCAGGTGACGGTGATCCGCAACGCCAGCAGCAACTACATGGTCCAGGACCTGTGCTTCTACCTCGAGCTGCTGGGCGTCCGCGTCGACGGCGTCGGCACCACGACCCTCACGGTCCACGGCCGCTCGCACATCGACGTCGACGTCGAGTACGCCCCCTCCGAGGACCCCATCGAGGCGATGTCGCTGCTCACGGCCGCGATCGTCACCGCCTCCCAGATCGAGGTACGCCGGGTGCCGGTCGAGTTCCTCGAGGTCGAGCTCGCGGTGCTCGCCGAGATGGGCTGCGAGCTGCAGCTGACGGAGGAGTACGCCGCCGAGAACGGCCGCACCCGGCTGGTGGACATCACCACCGTGCCGCGGCTGCTGCAGGCCCCGCTCGACAAGATCCACCCGATGCCGTTCCCGGGCCTGAACATCGACAACGTGCCGTTCTTCGCGGTCATCGCCGCGTCCGCGCACGGCCGGACCCTCATCCACGACTGGGTCTACGAGAACCGCGCGATCTACCTCACCGAGCTCAACCGGCTCGGCGGCCACGTCACCCTGCTCGACCCGCACCGCATCTGGGTCGACGGCCCGACGCACTGGTCCGCCGCCGAGGTGATGTGCCCGCCGGCGCTGCGCCCCGCCGTCGTCGTGCTGCTCGCGATGCTCGCGGCCAAGGGGACGTCGGTGCTGCGCAACGTCTACGTCATCGATCGCGGCTACGAGGACCTGGCCGCCCGGCTGTCCAGCCTCGGCGCCCAGATCGAGCCCTTCCGCGACATCTAGCCGACCTGGCGCGCGGAGGCCTCGTGGACGTGGGCGACGACCCGCGTCAGCACGTCCGGGTCGGTCTCGGGGAGCACCCCGTGCCCGAGGTTGAACACGTGCCCCTCCGCGGCGCGGCCCTGCTCGAGCACGCGGTCCACCAGGGGCTCGAGCGCCTCCCAGGGGGCGAACAAGGCCGTCGGGTCGAGGTTGCCCTGCACCGCCTTGCCCGGGCCCACCCGCCGTACCGCGTCGTCGAGCGCGACCCGGAAGTCGACGCCCACGACGTCCGCACCAGCGGCGCCCATGTCGTGCAGCAGCTCGCCGGTTCCCACGCCGAAGTGGATGCGCGGCACGTCCGTGACCCCGGCGAGGATGCGGGCCGAGTGCGGCTGGACGTACCGCCGGTAGTCCTCGGCCGGCAGCGCGCCGACCCAGGAGTCGAACAGCTGCACCGCTGACGCACCGGCGTCCACCTGCACCCGCAGGAACGCGAGGGTGATGTCCGCGAGCCGCTCCATCAGCGCGTGCCACAGCTCGGGGTCGCCGTACATGAGGGCCTTGGTCTTGCGCTGGTCCTTCGACGGGCCGCCCTCCACCAGGTACGAGGCGAGCGTGAAGGGCGCGCCGGCGAACCCGATGAGCGGGGTGCTCCCGAGCTCGGCGACGAGCAGCCGCACCGCCTCGGTGACCTGCGGCACCTCGGTGAGCAGGGGCAGCCGGTCGAGGTCGGCGCGGGTGGCGAAGGGCTCGGCGACGACGGGCCCCACGCCGGCCACGATGTCGAGGTCGACCCCCGCCGCCTTGAGCGGGACGACGATGTCGCTGAAGAAGATGGCCGCGTCGACGCCGTACCGCCGGACCGGCTGCAGGGTGATCTCGGTGACGAGGTCGGGCCGGAAGCACGACTCGAGCATCGGGATGCCCTCGCGCACCTTGCGGTACTCGGGCAGCGCCCGACCGGCCTGCCGCATGAACCAGACCGGCGTGTGCGGCACCGGTTCGCGACGGCAGGCGGAGAGGAAGGCGCTCACCCGAGCGAGGCTAGCCGTCAGGCGCGAGAGGCCTTGCCCTCGTGGCGCCTCCCACGTTCTGTCGGTGTCGCGTGGCACGGTTCCCTCGTGACCGAACGGCTGTGCAGCGACTGCGACGGGCTCCTCGTCCACGCCCCGGAGCTCGACGACGAGAGCGACCTCGAGCTCATGTGCGTGCTGTGCGGGGCTGCGCTCAGCCTGGGCGGCCTGCTGCTCGGCGAGCTCGAGGCGCTGGCCGAGGACGCCGCCTAGCCTGCGCTGAGCAGCACGACGCCGCCGAGGGTGGCGAGCACCCCGAGGCCCTGCACCCTGGCCAGCCGCTCGCCGTGCAGCTGGCGGGCGAGCAGCACCGTGACCACCGGGTACAGCGACGCGAGCACGGCGACGACGCTCAGCAGCCCCGACCGGGTGGCGTAGGCGAAGCAGGCGTTGGCGGCGAGGTCCACGAGACCCAGCACGACGAGCAGCGGCAGCAGGGCGCGCAGCCCGCCGGTACGGCGGCGCAGCGCCACCGGCAGCACCGCGCCCACCTCGGTGATGCGCAGCGCCAGCATCGTCACGAGGACGGCGCCCGCCGGGCCCTCGGACCCGCGGTCCAGCAGCACCATCACCGTCCCGAAGCAGCCCGCCGCGCACGCCGCCAGCAGCAGCGGCCGCAGCGGAGCACCACCCGACAGCTCGGGTCCGCTGGCCAGCACCACCCCGACGAGCGCGAGCACGATGCCGGCGGCCTGCAGCGCACCCGGGTGCTCGCCCCGGACGAGCCCCACGACGACCGGCACGACCGCCCCGGTCGCGGCCAGCGGCGCGACGACGCCCATCGTGCCGCCCGCCAGCGCGGCGTAGAACGCCGCCAGCCCGAGGGCACCGGCGAGCCCGGCGAGCAGCCCCGGCGCCCAGGAGGGCGGCGCGGCACCCAGCGCGGCGACCAGGGGCAGCAGCGCCAGCAGCGCCGCGCCCTGCGACACGGCCACCACGACCGCGGCCGGCGTACGGCGGGCCAGCGTGCCGCCCAGGAAGTCGGACCACCCCCACAGCGCGCTGGACAGCAGCGCCAGCACGACTGCCACGCCGACACCCTAGGAGTGCGGCGCGTTGGCGCGACGGGACGGCGGGACCGACCTACCGTGGACGGGTGACCGCACCGCTGGAGCCCGTCGCCCCGCCGCGCGTCTTCGCGCAGGCCCTGGCCGGGCTGCAGGCGGCGCTCGACGGTGCGCAGCGGCCCGGCACGCTGCTGCTGCGCGAGGTCCCCGCGCCCCGCCGGCTGGCGCCGTACTCGGCGGCCTACAGCGCGGAGGTCACCGTCGACGGCGAGGACGTCGCCACCGGCCGCTTCGTCGTGCTGCACGACCCGGCAGGGCAGCAGGGCTGGCGCGGCGACACCCGCGTGGTGGCGTTCGTGAGCGCCGACGTCGACGCGGAGATGGCCCGCGACCCGGCCCTGGCCGAGGTCGGCTGGAGCTGGCTGACGCAGGCGCTGCGCGACCGCGGGGCCGAGCACACCGCGGCGGGCGGCACGGTGACCCGCACCGCCTCGCTGACCTTCGGGCTGGTCGACGACCCGCAGGAGACCAACGAGGTCGAGCTCCGCGCGTCGTGGAGCCCGCTGCCGGCCGAGGACGGCTCGCTCGACCTGGCCGTGCACCTCGCGGCGTGGTGCGACCTGCTGTGCCTCACGGCGGGGCTGCCCCCGGTCGGCGTGACGCCGCTCCGAGGCCGTTAGCCGGCAGCGCGGTCCGTCACCCGCCGCCGCAGGCTCAGCTCGTCCTCGACGTTCTCCGGCACCGTCTCGACGATCCCCGCGGGGGCAGCTGGACGCGGCAGCCGCAGCGTCAGGGTGGTGCCCTCACCACGCCGGCTCACGACGTCCAGCGAACCGCCGGAGAGGCGGGCCCGCTCGCGCAGCAGGCCGAGACCGACGTGCCGCCCGCGGTCCGGCCGGACCGCGTCGGGGTCGAAGCCGGGTCCCTCGTCGCGGACCGTCGCGACGACGACCTCCTCGTCGACCTGCAGGCTGACGAAGGCGTCGTCGACGTCGGCGTGCTTCACGACGTTGAGCAGGGCCTCCTGGAAGAAGCGGTAGACGGTGATGGCGCTCGCCAGCGGCAGCGGGTACGGCGAGTCGGGCCAGGTCACGTCGACGTGCAGCCCGTAGCGCGCGCCCATGTCGAGCCGCAGTCCGCCGACGGCGGAGGCGAGGTCGCCGTCACGCAGAGCCGGCGGCCGGGTGCGGGCCATGACGGCGCGCACCTGCTCCTCGGCGTCCTCGACGTAGTCGCTCAGCTTGACCATGTCCTGCGGCGACGCCGGACCGGCCGCGAGCAGGCCACGGGCGATCATGAGGGACTGCGCGACCGTGTCGTGCAGCTCCGCGGCGAGCTGGCCCCGCGCGCCCTCCTCGGCGGCCACCAGGCCCGAGAGCAGCTCGAACACGCCGGCGCCGGCGGTCTCGGCCTCCCGGCGGTGCCGCTCCCCGAGCTGGTCGGCCATCCGGACGCGCAGGTGCAGGGCGTCGAGGGTGCGGGCGAGCTCACCGACCTCGAGGCTCGAGGTGGTGAGCACCCGACGGGTGCTGTTCACGGGCAGACCGGGCTCCGCGAGCCGACGCGCCGCGTCCTCGTGCAGCCCGCGCAGCGCGGCCGCCAGCCGCGAGGCGGCGACGACCGAGGCGAGCACGACGAGCATCCCTGCCGAGAACCCCGCGGCGAGCGCGTCCCACGGCACGGCCCCGCCGGAGGCCGAGCTGCTGACGGCCACGGCCACGCCCACGACGGAGAGCACCGCTCCCCCGCCCAGCAGCGCGGCCCAGACGGCGAGGGGCACAGCGCGGGCGCGGAACCTCATCGGAGGACGCCGGTCGTCGTCCAGTCCGCCGTCGGGCGCGCCGGGAGGGGGGTGCCCTCGTCGTCTGCGGACACCAGGTCGGGGTCGGCGGCGAGGGCCACGGCGCCGAGCAGCGAGGCGACGGCCCGCTCCACGAGGTGCAGCTCCTCGATGATGTCGTCGACGCGCCCGTCGTTCTCGGCGAGCCGGGCCAGCCGGTTGGCGGACTCGCGGAGCACGAGCAGGGACGGCGCGGTGGCGGCGCCCAGGTCCCCGAGGGCGCGGGCGGCGCCCTCCGCCACCTCGGCGTGCCGCTCGGCAGCGCGAGCGCGGTCGGACAGGTCGGCCACCGACAGCCAGGAGTCGGCCTGGCCGACGAGCACCTCGGCCAGCCGGACCTCGCGGCGGCCGAAGGGCGCGGAGCCCACGGGGCGGCGGGCGATGATGACGGCTTGCGGGTCGGCGGGGTCGCCGAGCAGCGCCGAGCACCAGGGACGGCCGTGCTCCACGCCGGTGGCGATGCCGCGCTCGCCCAGCGCGCGCATGACCCACGGCTCGTCGAAGACGTCGGGGTCGACCCGCAGCCGCTGCGGCTGGGAGACCTCGTCCCCGGCGTACCGGACGGGGCCGTCGGCGGCGAGCAGCAGCATCTCGACGTCGGCGCCGCCGAACAGCCGGGCGGCAGCGGTGACGACGACCTGCGCGGAGATGTCGCTGGAGCGACCGGCCGCCCGCTCCTGACCGGCGGCGAGCTCGGCGAACAGCCGCGCCTCCTGGCTGCGCCGCGTCTGCTGGTCGTACGACGACCACAGCAGCGCGAGCGGGACGAGCAGCCCGAGCAGCCCCAGGGGCGCCGCGCCGGCGAGGAAGGCGGCGAGCAGCCCGATCGAGCTGTTGCCCGCCATGTGCACCGCGGACAGCGGCATCGAGTTGACGAGCAGCGGCAGCACGGGGCGTCGGCTGGTCGCAGCCACGGCCATCGCGACGAGGCTGTGGTTGACGAGGAAGAAGACGCCCAGGCCGGCGATCGCACCGAGCGTGTGCCCCCCGGTGAGGCCGGCGACGAGGGAGCCGAGCGCCGTCGCGCAGGAGAACATCGCGACGTTGAACTGCCGCTTGATGACCGGCCGCTTGAGGGCGATCTGGGCCACGAGGACGCCGACGGCGACACCGGGCACCGTCCAGGCGCCGGTGTGCAGCACCCACGCGGCGCCGAGGACGCTCTCGGTGAGCGAGAAGGCCCAGTTCTGCCGGCCGAACTGCAGCACGACGACGGCGAGCTCGGACAGCGCCACGGCGATCGCCAGTGCGGGGATGGCCCACCACGGCGGGCCGCCCCAGGCATCGACGACGAGGGCGAGGGCGGTCAGCGCGGCGGCCCCGAGGGCGATGCCGCGGACGCGCCGGGTCGGGTTCACGGGACCGCTCCCACGTCGTCGGCCCCGAAGCCGGCGGCCGCCCAGGAGGACGCGGCCCACGACGACGCCGCCCACGACGAGGCAGCCCAGCTCGACGCGGCCCACGACGAGGCCGCCCAGCTCGACGCCGCCCACGACGACGCCGCCCACGAGGAGGCAGCCCAGCTGGACGCAGCCCAGGAGGAGGCGGCCCAGCTCGGGCCGGCCCAGCTCGAGGCCGCCCACGACGACGCGTCGAACCCGGCCTCGCCGGTCAGGTCGCCGCTGCCGTCGAGCGCCTGGCCGTCGGGCCCTGCGCAGAGCGAGGTGGTCGCGGCGACGAGCCCGGCGCCGTCGCGCCGGCCGCGCAGGTCGGTGGCGGCGCAGCGCAGCGAGGCCTTCACCTGCGCCGGCGTGGCGCCCGGGTGCGCGGCGACGAGGAGCGCGGCCAGGCCGGCGGTGATGGCCGTCGACTGGCTCGTCCCGGTCCCGCGGAACAGCCCGTTCGCGAGGTGCAGCGTCCCGGGGTCGGTGGCGAGGACCGAGCCGGCGGGCAGCGTGCCGAGCACGTGGACGCCGCTGGCGACCACGTCCGGCTTCATGACACCGGCGACCTCGTCGCTGCCGGAGAAGCTCGCGACGCGCGTACGGCGGCCGGCGAGGTCGGCAGCACCGACCGTGATGACGCGCGGGTCGAAGCCGGGGTCCCCGAGCTGGCTCGGCTCGTTCCCCGCCGAGACCACCACGCTCACACCCGCGTCGCGGACCTTCTCCACGGCGTCGGTGAGCGGGTCGGCGCCGTACTGGCGGAACGGCCGGACCGCGGACAGCGACAGGTTGGCCACGTCGACGTCCGCGGCGTGCGCCCGGACCCAGTCGAGGGCCAGCAGCACCCGCGCGAGGCTGGTGGTGCCGTCCGCGCCGGCGACCCGGACGACGAGGACGGTGGCGCCGGGTGCGACGCCGAGCGCGGCACCGTCGGTGCCGGGGACGGCCCCACCGGCGACGACGTTGGCCATGAAGGTCCCGTGGCCGTAGCCGTCGTCGTACCGGCCGCCGGTGCGCAGGGCGCCGGTGGACGTGTCGACGGCGTCCACGAGCCGGCCCGAGGCGCGGTCCAGGCCCGCGGTGTCGGAGACGCCGGTGTCGATGACCGCGACGCGAGCGCCCGCGCCGGCACCGGGCAGACCGGCGCTGCCGCCGAGCCCGGTGGACGGCAGCACCCCGGTGGCACCGTCGCGGCCGTCGTCGTCGCCGCTGGTGACGCGCACCGCGGCGTCCGGGGCGAGACCGCGGACGCCGGGAGCCTGCGCGAGCCGGGCGAGGGCCGGGGCGTCACCCCTGACGACCTGCATGCCCAGCGAGGGCAGGGAGGAGACGACCTGGACCCCGGGCGCCGAGACGGGCCGGCCGGCGAACGACACCACCGCCTGCACCGTCGGGAGGTCCGCGACCACCGGGGCGCCGGCCACCGTCACGGCGGCCAGGGCGACGAGCACCGAGCTGCGGCGGAGCGCGGCCGGACGGGTCAAGGGGAGCCTCCTGATGGGGGGTTACGTGCGTCTGTCGGCACCCCGAGGCCTCGACTGCAGCGATCTTGGGTCTTGTCAGCCGATCGGCCTAACACGGGCCGTTGGGCCACTCGGACCAATCCGCGCTACAGGAAGAGCACCCACCGGCCGAAAGATGACGGGAACGGCCCTGTCCGGGGCCGCACGCAGCAAGGTGGAGGACGCGGTGGCAGCCGGTCTCGAGAGCGCCCTGGAGAGCATCCCGGCGCAGTCGCCTGGGCAGGACAGCCCTGGCTTCTCCGCCATGGTCGTCGACGACCACCCGCTCGTGCGGGAGTCGATGGTCAACCGCCTCAAGATGATGGGCGCCCGCGAGGTCGTCGAGGCGGCCACGATCGGGGAGGCGCGGGCCCGTGCCAACGTCTCCGGCCCGCGTGAGCTGTGCGTCCTGGACCTCGGGCTCCCCGACGGCTCCGGGCTCGACCTGCTCGCCGACCTGCGTGCCGCCGGTTGGCAGCGCCTCGTCGTGCTGTCCGCGGCCGACGACCCCTACTCGGTCCGCGCCGCGTTCGTCGCCGGCGCCCAGGGCTACCTGCTGAAGTCCGCCTCCCCCGTCGTCGTCGCCGACGGCGTACGGCGGGTGCTCGACGGTGGCGTGTACGCCGACCCGTCCGTGGCCTCCCTGCTGGCTGCCGGCCTGCGCGGCGGCCCGGTCGAGACCGGTGTGTCGGAGCTGTCCGGCCGCGAGGTCGAGGTGCTCCGCCTGGTCGCCGACGGCCAGAGCAACAAGCAGATCGGCGACGAGCTCGGGCTGTCCGCCCTCACGGTCAAGTCGCACCTGGCCCGGATCGCCCGCAAGCTCGGCACCGGCGACCGCGCCGAGATGGTCGCCCTCGCGATGCGTGCAGGGGTCATCCGCTGAAGCCCTCCGCGTAGTCTGACCGCGTGGAGGAGGTCGCCGAGCGTCCCGTGACGCCGCTGCTGGCCCCTCGAGAGGGCGTCCCGCCCGTCACCGAGTCGGCCGCGCAGCTGGCCGAGGTCGTCGCGCGCTTCGCGGGCGGCACCGGTCCGGTCGCCGTCGACGCCGAGCGCGCCTCCGGCTACCGGTACTCCCAGCGCGCGTACCTCGTGCAGCTCCGCCGCGAGGGCGCGGGCACGGCCCTCATCGACCCGATCGCCTGCCCCGACCTGTCGCTGCTCAGCAAGGTCCTGCAGGACGACGCCTGGGTGCTGCACGCCGCGAACCAGGACATCCCCTGCCTCGCCGAGGTGGGCATGACCGCGCCGGCGCTGTTCGACACCGAGCTGGCCGGCCGGCTCGCCGGGTTCGAGCGGGTGGGCCTGGGAGCGATGGTCGAGAACGTCCTCGGCTACACCCTCGAGAAGGGGCACAGCGCCGCGGACTGGTCCACCCGCCCGCTCCCCCACGACTGGCTCGTGTACGCCGCCCTCGACGTGGAGGTGCTGCTCGAGCTGTGCGCCGCGCTCGAGGCCGAGCTGGAGCAGCAGGGCAAGCTCGACTGGGCGCACGAGGAGTTCGAGGCCATCCGCACCGCCCCCGCGCCGGGTCCGCGCGTCGACCCGTGGCGCCGCACGAGCGGGATCCACCGGCTGCGCAGCCGCCGGCAGCTCGCCGGCGTGCGCGAGATGTGGGAGGCGCGGGACATGCTGGCCCGCCGGCGCGACACCGCGCCGGGACGGGTCCTGCCGGACGCGGCCATCGTCAGCGCGGTCAGCACCGCCCCGGCCACGCCCGCCGAGCTGCTGGCGCTGCCGGTCTTCGGCGGGCGCTCCACCCGGCGGCACGTGGAGCTGTGGTGGGGCGCGCTGCAGCGCGCCGCGACGATGCCGGAGGAGGACCTCCCCCTGGCCGCGCCCCCCGGTGACGGACCGCCGGCACCCAGCCGGTGGGCGGAGCGCGACCCGGTCGCGGCCCGGCGCCTCGCGCGCGCCCGTGCCGCGGTGGCGGGCGTCGCCGAGCAGCACCGCATGCCGGTGGAGAACCTCGTGCAGCCGGAGGCGGTGCGCCGACTGGCGTGGAGCCCGCCGGCAGAGCCGACCGAGGCCGCGGTGGCCGCCGCCCTCACCGGGTACGGCGCGCGCTCCTGGCAGGTGGGGCTCACCGCGGCGGTGCTGGCGCAGGCGCTGCCCGAGCCCGCACCGGAACCGGCCGTCCCGACGCCGTGATCGAGCTCGTGCCCGTCCCCGCCTGGGTGGCGCGGGCGGTGGTGGAGGGCACGGACCTGGGCGACCTCCCGCGGGTGCGCGACTGGCCGCACGCCGACACCGCCGACGCGCTGCGACCGCTCGCCGAGCACCCGGACGACACCGGGCCGGGCACGTTCCTCGTGCTGCACGACGGGCTCGTCGTCGGCGACTGCGGCTGGTTCGGGCCGCCGGACGCCTCGGGCGAGGCCGAGATCGGCTACGGACTGGCACCGTCGGCCCGCGGCAAGGGCCTCGGCACGGCGACCGTGCAGGCGCTGCTGGAGTGGGTCCGCGCGCAGGGCGCCGCGCACGTGCGGGCGGAGGTGCTGCCCGGCAACGAGGCGTCGCTGCGGCTGCTGCGCCGGCTCGGTTTCGAGCAGGTCGAGGAGCGGGCAGGACACGTGGTGCTCCGCGCGTGACCGGGGTCACCCGGGACCGCCGTTGCCCGGTCCTGCGGGAGTAAGTAAGGTTTCCCTTAGTCGGTCCCCGAGGGAAGGCCTCCTGTGTTCTCGCTCCCCACGTTCCTCATCGGCCTCCGCGAGGGCCTCGAGGCGTCGCTGGTGGTGGGGATCCTCGTCGCCTACCTCGTGAAGTCGGGCCGCCGCGACCGGCTGGCCCCCGTGTGGACCGGCGTCCTCGCCGCCGTCGTGCTCAGCCTCGCGTTCGGGGCCGTGCTCCAGTTCACCAGCGCCAGCATGACCTTCCAGCAGCAGGAGGGCTTCGGCGGCACCGCCTCCCTCGTGGCGGTCGCCTTCGTGACGTGGATGGTCTTCTGGATGCGGCGCACCGCGCGCTTCCTCAAGACCGAGCTGCACGGCCGCCTCGACACCGCGCTCGCCCTCGGCCCGCTGGCGCTCGCCCTCACCGGCTTCGTCGCCGTGGGCCGCGAGGGCCTGGAGACCGCGCTGTTCCTCTGGACCGCGATCCAGTCCAGCGAGCAGGCGGCCGTGTCCACCACGAGCGCGTTCGGGGGGCTGCTCGCAGCGGTCGTCCTCGGCTGGGCCTTCTACAAGGGCGCGGTCGAGCTCAACCTCAAGACCTTCTTCACCTGGACCGGCGGCGCGCTCGTCGTGGTGGCCGCCGGCGTCGCGGCGTACGGCGTGCACGACCTGCAGGAGGCCGGCATGCTCCCCGGCCTGGCCAACCGGGCCTTCGACGTGAGCAACGCCGTCCCGCCGTCGTCCTGGTACGGGACGCTGCTCAAGGGCGTCTTCAACTTCCAGCCCGACCCGACCTGGCTGCAGGTCGCCGTGTGGCTGGCCTACGCCGTACCTGTCCTGTTCTTCTTCCTCCGCCCTGCCCGACCGGTGCCTGTCGGCGCGCCCGCGCCGCAGCAGCGCGTCACCGCCTGAGCTCCACACCACCCCGCACCCCCGAAGGGTCCTTCTCGCCATGCGCGCACCTGTCCTGCCCGTCCTCGCCGCCGTCGCCTGCCTCGCCCTGAGCGGGTGCGGGAGCAGCAGCGACACCGGCGCCTCAGGAGGCACCCAGAAGGCGACCGTCAAGGCCGGCGACAGCACCTGCGCGCTGTCCACGACCGACTTCGCCGCGGGGAAGGTCGAGCTCGAGGTGGAGAACACGGGCAAGGACGTGACCGAGGTCTACGTCTACGGCAAGAGCGACGGCGGAGCCTTCGACAAGGTCGTCGGCGAGGTCGAGAACATCGCGCCGGGCGCGACGCGCGACCTCGACGTCAGCCTGGGGGGCGGCGAGTACGAGGTCGCCTGCAAGCCCGGCCAGAAGGGCGACGGCATCCGCACCGAGATCGAGGTCTCCGGCGACGCCTCGAAGTCCGAGGCGGCCTACGACCGCGAGGTCGAGGTCACCGCCACCGACTTCCACTTCGAGGGCCTCGACGGCTTCACCGCGAAGGTCGGCGAGAAGGTCGAGCTCAAGCTGGAGAACAAGGGCAAGGCCGAGCACAACCTGAAGGTCTACGACGCCTCCGGCAAGGAGGTCGGCGGGGTCCCGAACGTCGAGCCCGGCGAGGACGGCGAGGCCGTCGTCGAGCTCGAGAAGGCCGGCACCTACACGTACCGGTGCACCGTCGACGGCCACGCGGACAAGGGCATGGAGGGGACCTTCACGGTCTCCTAGCCGCGCAGCGCGAAGGCGTCCTTCCAGACCGGCTCGTAGCCCGCGGCCTCGAGCATCGCGGCCACCTCGGCCGGCGTGCGCTCGTCGCTGACGGCGAACTGCTCCTGGGCCTCCCCGGGGTGCAGGTAGCCGCCGGGCTCGGTGGAGCTGCCGGCGCTCATGTGCGTCACCGCGATGCGCACCAGCCCGTCGCGCAGCACCGCCGGCTCGCGCGTCGACAGCACGATCCCGACCTCGGGGGCCACGAGGCGCAGCGCCGCCATCGCCTGCACGTACTCGGCGTCCGTCACCGGGACGAGCGGCTGGAACCCGCTCGCGCTGGGCTTGATCCGCGGCAGCGACACCGTCACCTCGGTGCGCCAGTAGTGCCGCTGCAGCCAGAGCGCGTGCTCGGCCACGGCGACGACGTCCGCGCGCCAGTCCTCCGCGAGCCCCAGCAGCGCGCCGATGCCGAGCCGCCGCACACCCGCCTCGGCGGCCCGCTCGGTGGAGCTCAGCCGACGGTCGTAGTCGCGCTTCCAGCCGGCCAGGTGCACCTCGGCGTACCGCGCCCGGTCGTAGGTCTCCTGGTAGTGCACGACGCCCTCGAGCCCGGCCTCGACGAGGCGCGCGTAGGTGTCGTCGGACCAGGTCTGCGTCTCGATGCTCAGGCTCGGGACGAGCGGGCGCAGCGCCTCGACGCAGGCCACCAGGTAGTCCTGGCTGACCTCGACGCGGTGCTCGCCGCTGACGAGCAGCAGGTGGCGGAACCCCTTGTCCACCAGGGCTTTCGCCTCGGCGACGACCTCGTCGACGCTGAGGGTGCGGCGCACCACGTCGAGGTTCTTGGAGAACCCGCAGTAGGTGCACGTCGACAGGCAGGCGTTGCTCACGTACAGCGGCGCGAAGAGCCGCACCGCGCGGCCGAAGCGCTGCAGCGTCACCTGCCGCGCCTGCCGCGCGAGCTCCTCCAGGTGCGGCGCGGCCTCGGGCGAGAGCAGCACCGGCAGGTGGGCGAGGGTGGGCTGGGCGAGCGCGGTCTCGACGTCGACCGGTGCGGGCGCAGGGCGCGCGGCGAGGTGCTGCGCGAACCGGCCGGGCGGTGCGCTCACTGCAGGAACCCGGTGAGGGGGCTGGAAGCCTCTGCGGTGTCGAGCACGGCGCCGCGGCCCGCCAGGTGCCCGAGCCGACCCGCCTCGGTCGCCAGGGCGAACGCGCGCGCCATCGTCACCGGGTCGTCGGCCACCGCGATGGCGGTGTTGACGAGCACCGCGTCGGCGCCGACCTCCATCGCCTCGGCGGCGTCGGACGGGACGCCCAGGCCGGCGTCCACCACCACCGGGACCCCGGCCTGGGCCACGATCACCTCGATGGCGTCGCGGGTGCGCAGCCCGCGGTTGCTGCCGATCCACGCGCCGAGGGGCATGACCGTCGCGCAGCCG
>DATJGA010000303.1:0-6941 GCA_035495395.1 Mycobacteriales bacterium
CGACAGCTCCTCGGTCCGGTCGGCCAGCTCGCGCTGCAGGACCTCCAGCCGCGAGACCGACGCGGGGTCGGTCTCCTTCTCCAGCGCCAGCTCCTCCATGCGCATCCGGTCGACCGCCCGCTGCAGCTCGTCGATCTCGACGGGCCGGCTGTCGATCTCCATGCGCAGCCGCGAGGCGGCCTCGTCGACGAGGTCGATCGCCTTGTCCGGCAGGAAGCGGGCCGTGATGTACCTGTCCGAGAGGGTCGCCGCAGCGACCAGCGCGGAGTCGGTGATCTCGACGCCGTGGTGCGCCTCGTACCGCCCCTTGAGGCCGCGCAGGATCGCGATGGTGTCCTCGGCCGACGGCTCGCCGACGAGCACCTGCTGGAACCGGCGCTCCAGAGCCGGGTCCTTCTCGACGTTCTCGCGGAACTCGTCGAGCGTGGTCGCGCCGATCATCCGCAGCTCGCCGCGGGCGAGCATCGGCTTGAGCATGTTGCCGGCGTCCATGCTGCCCTCGGCCTTGCCGGCGCCGACGACGGTGTGCAGCTCGTCGATGAAGGTGATGACCTCGCCGTCGCTGTCCTTGATCTCGCCCAGCACGGCCTTGAGGCGCTCCTCGAACTCGCCGCGGTACTTCGCCCCGGCGATCATCGCGCCCAGGTCGAGCGAGACGAGTCTCTTGTCCCGCAGCGACTCCGGCACGTCGCCGGCGACGATGCGCTGGGCCAGGCCCTCGACGACGGCGGTCTTGCCGACGCCCGGCTCGCCGATGAGCACCGGGTTGTTCTTGGTACGGCGGGACAGCACCTGCACGACGCGGCGGATCTCGGTGTCGCGGCCGATGACCGGGTCGAGCCGGCCCTCGCGGGCGGCCGCGGTGAGGTCGACGCCGTACTTCTCCAGTGCCTGGTAGGTGCTCTCGGGGTCCTCGCTGGTCACCCGACGGTTGCCCCCGCGGACGGTGGGGAACGCCGCGAGCAGCGCCTTCGCCGACGGCAGCCCGAGGTCCTGCCCGGCGAGGCCGACGACGAGGTGCTCGGTGGACACGTACTCGTCCTGCACCTCCTTGGCCGCCTCCTGCGCGGCGCTCAGCACCTGCAGCACGCCGCGGCTCAGGCCCGGCGCGGCCACCGACGACCCGCTGGCCGACGGCAGGGCGCGCACCTTCGCCTCGGTGGCGGCCCGCAGCGCCTCGGGGTCGCCCCCGGCGGCGGACACCAGCGGTACGGCGACGCCGCCCTCCTGGTCCAGCAGCGCGAGCAGCAGGTGCGCGGGAGCCACCTCGGGGTGGCCGGCCGCGGCGGCCCGCCGTACGGCGGTGGACACGGCCTCCTGCGACTTGGTGGTCAGGCGGTCGTCCATGCAGTCAGGTTCCTCTCCGGTCCGGGGTGCGGTCCACCTCGTGCAACGCGGGAGGAGTTGAGCGTGTTCCGCTCAACCCTGGGTCAGCACCCCGGGAGCCGGAAGGCGACCACCTTGGTGCTCCAGTCGAAGACGCCGAAGGTCGCCATGTACTGCGTCGTGTACCAGAACGTGCAGTCGTCGACCGGGTCGACGCTCATCGCGCTGTAGTCGCCCCAGCGCGCGACGTCCGACGCGGTGAGCTGCTCGCCGAGCCCGTCGACGACGTGGGTCTCCTGCCCGAGCTCGCCCTGGGGGTCCGCGGCGGTGCGCCCGACGACGCGGATGGACGGGAAGGTGAGGGTCGGGCCGCTCACGCTGTACCCGATGCCGATGCCGCCGTTCTTGTCCATCGCAGCCGAGCCCATCCAGCGGCTGTCGCCGTCCGGGACGTAGGTGCCCTGCTGGTGCACCGACCAGCCCCCACGGGTGCGGCGCAGCTCGTACCACCGCAGCCCGACCGCCGCCGTGGGCAGCGCGTCGACGGCGTGCGTCACGGTCATCGCGTCGTGCCCGTCGGCGAAGCGCCGCCAGGCGAGCCGGAACATCGGCCGGTCCGACAGCACGTCCAGCCCGACCAGCGCGACCTGGCCGACGAGCCCGGTCAGCGGCTGGGGCGCGCACGGCGCGGCGCGCCGGTTGGCCACCTCGTAGAGCACCCCGCAGGCCGGGTTGTACGGGGCGGTGCGCACGCCCTGCGCCGCCCGCAGCCGGCTCAGGTGCGGCCGCGCCCAGTCGACGTGCAGCTCGTACACGGCCAGGCCGGGCACGCCCTCGACGGTCCCGAGCCCGAGCAGCGGCACGTCCTCCTTCGCGCCCGGGAACCGGGTCCCGTCGACGTCCGCGGGCAGCAGCGCCGGCGCGGTGTCGTCGAGCTGGAAGCACTGCTGGGCGGCGTCCCGGCCGCGCAGCATGGCGGCCCGGTCGAAGGCGCAGACCTTGGTGCCGGTCTCGGCGTTGAACATGTTGTAGGTGTCGACGTAGGAGTGCGACCAGACCCCCGCCTTGGGGTAGTCGTTGAAGCCGGCGTACTTGAAGGCGTAGCGGTGGTAGCGGCCGAGCGCGTTCTCGGTCGTCGAGACGGCGATGCACTCGTAGTTGCCGTTGGTGATCGCGAACTGCTGCAGCACCCAGCGCCGTGCCTGCCGGTCGTAGTTGACGACCGGGTCGCCGTCGTTCTCCTTCTCGCACTCGCCGCCGAAGCCCTTGAACAGCGTCTTGCCCGCGACCGGGCCCAGCAGGTGCGCGCCGGTCGCCTTGTCGAGCACCGCGAGCGAGGAGTTCACCCACTGCACGTACTGGGTGCGGCCGGCTGCGCCCACCGTGTCAGGGGGGATGGCCTCCACCGAGTACGACGGGTCGAACCCGTCACCGAGGCCGGTGTAGGAGTGCACGACGGTGGCGCGCGGCGGGAGGGTGGCGGCCGTCTGGGCGGCCGTGTCGACGAGCCCGGGCCGGAAGGGCATCGCGCGCCGACCCGCCTCCGGCACGACCCGCCCGGGCGTGAGCACCGGCCGGCCGAGGGCCAGCTCCGCGAGCGGCGCGCTGGTGTCGTGGTGCACCGCCCGGGTGACGGTCAGCCGCGGGTCGAGGTGCACCGGACCGGCGAGCGCACCGGGCACGAGCAGCGCCGCGGCGAGGAGCCCGGAGGCGGCGAGCAGAGGGCGAAGCGGGCGCACAGCACGACTCCTGGGTACGTCGGGCGAACCGGGCGAGTCTCGCCCCTCGACCGCCTGCAGGCAACGGACGTGTCAGCGCACCGACTGCCGGGGCACCCCGGCGGCGAGGAGGTGGGCGAGCGACGAGGGGGCGTCCGCCGGCCGGCCGTGCAGGTAGCCCTGACCGAGCTGCGCCCCGAGCGTGCGCAGCCGGTCGGCCTGCTCCGCGGTCTCGATGCCCTCGGCCACGACCTGCAGGTCGAGCGCGCGGGCGAGCTGCACGACGGCCGCCGGCACCGCCTCCCCGCCCGGGCCGTGGTGCAGGTCCGCGGTGAAGGACCGGTCGAGCTTGAGCACGTCGACGGGGAAGCGCGACAGGTACGACAGCGACGACCAGCCGGTGCCGAAGTCGTCCAGCGCGATGCGCACGCCCTCGGCGCGCAGGTGCTGCAGCCGGCGGCCGACGGCCTCGTCCTCCAGCAGCACCCCCTCGGTCACCTCGAGCACGAGGCACTCGGCCGGCACCCCGGTGCGCGCCAGCAGAGCGAGGACGCGGGCCGCCGTACCGGGCTCCTGGAGGGTGCGGCCGCTGACGTTGACAGCGAGGTGCAGCCGCAGCGCCTCCGGGGTCAGCGACCGCCAGCGCGCCAGCTCGCGCAGCGCGCCCTCGAGCACCGAGAAGTCGATCGGCACGACCAGGCCGGTCTGCTCGGCCAGGCCGATCCAGTCGCCCGGCGCCTCCACCTCCCGGCCAGGGCGGGACCAGCGGGCCAGCGCCTCGAAGCCCATCAGCCGGCCGTTCTCGAGGTCCACGATGGGCTGGAACCAGGGGATGATCTCCTCGCGCTCCAGGGCGAGGACGAGCTGGGTCCGCAGGTCGAGCCGGCGCAGCAGCGACGCGCTCATCTCCGGGCGGTACCCCAGCCAGCGGTTCCCGCCGGCGGCCTTGGCGGCGTACATCGCGACGTCCGCGCGGCGCAGCAGGTCGCTCAGCGAGGACTGGTCGGTGCGCTCGACGACGCCGAGGCTGGCCTCGACGCGGAGCTCCTGCCCGTCCAGCAGCAGCGGTGCGCCGAGGACGTGCACGAGCCGGGTCGCGGTGTCGCCGACGTCCCCGCGCAGCAGGATCGCGAACTCGTCACCACCGAGCCGGCCGACGACGTCCCGGACGCCCACCGCGGCCCGCAGCCGGGCCGCCACCTCGACGAGCAGGGCGTCACCGGCGTCGTGGCCGAGGGTGTCGTTGACGCCCTTGAAGTCGTCGAGGTCGAGCAGGCCGACGGCCATCGGGTCGGGGCTGTCGAGGGCGGCCGTGACCAGCTCGAGGAAGCCGGTGCGGTTGACCAGGCCGGTGAGGTCGCACCGGGTGGCGCGGGAGCGCAGCTCCTCGGCGAGCCGCTCCCGGTCCTCCAGGGTCGCCTCGAGCACCGCCTCACGGGCGCGCAGGTCGGCGAACAGGCCGCGGCCGCGCAGCGCGCTGAGGACGAAGATGGCGGCGGCCGTGCCGGCCACGAGCAGCCCGCCGGCCGTGTCGCCGCGCAGGTCGTGGCGCAGCAGCAGGACCACCAGGAGCACGGGGGGCGCCATGGCCGGTACGGCGAGAGCCAGCGCGCGGCGCTGGGCGGGCGCCTCGACGCGCGGCCGCCGGGTGGTGAGCTCCGCCATCTGCGGGTGCAGCGCCGCGGTGCCGAGCGCGACGTACATGACGAGCCAGCCGAGGTCGGTCGCCTCACCCGTGTGGTACGTGCCGTCGAGCGTCCGGATGCCGTAGGAGATGTCGGCGACGAGCAGGCCCACCAGCGCGACGAGCACCAGCCGGTGCGGGGCGCTGCGACCCCGTCGGCTGCTGAGCTGGTGCACGACGAGGAGCAGCAGCACCAGGTCCATGCACGGGTACGCCAGCGCGGTGACCCGCTCCGGCGTCGTGAGGCGGGAGTCGTGCACGAACGGCGCGAGCAGCGGCAGCCACACCGCCACGACGGCGCCGCCCGTCCAGATCCCGGCGTCGAGCCAGGCCGCGGCCTCACGCACCCCCGAGGCGTGCACCACCTGGCCGATCGCCACGAACAGCAGCGGGTACGCCAGCAGGTAGACGCCGTCGGGCAGCCCGGGTGACGGCGGCGTCAGGTCGCGGCCCTCGTACCAGGTGAACAGCGCGTCGCCCGAGACGAAGCAGGCGATGCCGGCCGTGAGGAACCACCACGGCAGCGGGTGCTCCGGGCGGTGCACCCGGATACCCGCGGCGAGCGCCCCGACACCGGCCAGGCTCACACCGAGGTAGACGCCGGAGGCGGTCCCCTGGTCGAGGAAGGGGTAGAGCAGGCACAGGAGGGCGCCGGGCAGCGCGAACAGGCGCCAGGCACGCGTCACTGCTTTCCCCCCGGGTCGAGACGACCTCCCCGCCATCGTCTCGCAGACGATGATCCTTTACGGCCGTTTGGCGGCAACCGGGCCGAACGGTCAGGTGGCGCGCACGAGGGCCAGCGCGAGCCGCGGGCAGGCGCGCACCGCGTCACGCGCGGCGGGCAGCAGCGGCGCCGGCACGGGGCCCGTCGCCACGACCGGGAAGCCCCACTCGTCGCGCTGCACGAGCTCCGGCGCCCAGACGGCGCACAGGCCCTGCCCGTCGCACGCCGCCCAGTCCACCCGCAGCCGCACCGGAGCGCCCATCACGCCACCAGCGCCGGTACGGCGAGCGCCGCCCCGGCCGGCCGGCCGCACCCCTGACCGAGGTGCGCCTCGAGGTCGTCGGCGAAGGCGGTGAGCGCGCTGGCGACCAGGCTGCTCACGCCGTCCGGGAGGCTGCACAGCCCGCGCCCCTCGACGAGCCCGCACCTGCGACGCAGCCGCTCGAGGACCCCGGGGTCGGCGAACCCGCCGACGAGCCGCTCGAGGTCGGTGGCGATGGCGGGCAGCCCGTTGGTGCACGGGCCGCACTGCCCGGCCGACTCCCCGGCGAGGTAGCGGACGGCGTGGGCGGTCGCCCGCAGTCCGCACTCGTGCCCGGTCAGCGCCATCACGACCCCGGCGCCGAGGACGCCGCCTGCGGCCCGCGCGCCCGCGTGCGACAGCGGCACGTCCAGCGCGGCCGGTGCCCTCAGCCAGCGGCCGAAGTACCCGCCGAGCAGGACGGCCTGCACGTCCGCCGGCGGTACGGCGACCGCGCTCAGCACGTCCCGCACCGGTGTGCCGAGCGGCACCTCGAGGACCGCCGGACGGGTTCCCGAGCTGCGCACGGTCACGAGCAGCGTGCCCGGCTCCTCAGGGGTCCCGTGCCCGGCGTACCGGGCCGGGCCGTGCAGGAGGTAGAGGGCGAGGTCGGCGACGCTCTCGGCGTTGAGGACCACGGTCGGGCGGCCGGCGGGCCCGCGCACGGCCAGCGGCACGTCGTGCAGCACCGGCCGGGACGGGCCGCCGGCGGCGGCCCGGGCGAGGGCGGAGGCCTCGCCCGACAGGTAGCGGGCGGGCACCTGCAGCAGCCGGGTCGGCACCGCGTCGTCCGGCCGCTCCCGCAGCGCCCGCTCGAGCACCGCAGGCAGCGGACCGCCCTCGTGCACCGCGACGACGACCTCGCGCGCCCGCACCGACCGGGCGGCGAGCTGCGCCCCGTCGAGGACGAGGTGCGGCACCAGCCCGACGAGGGTGCCGTCCTTCAGGCTGGCCGGTTCGCCCTCGGTCGCGTTGACGACGAGGGGGCCGCGGCCGCCGGCGTCCAGCGCGACCGCGAGCTTGCGGGCGACCGGGAAGCCGGCGCCACCGCGCCCGCGCAGCCCGGCGCCGGCCAGGGCGGCCTGCAGGTGCTTCGCGTCGTGCCGCGCCGCCGCCGGCAAGGGGCCGTGCACGGCGAGGTGCTCGGCCCGGCTCATCGGGAGGCCGTCGGCCCGGGCTCCCTGCAGC